>DAINBW010000251.1:0-5093 GCA_036732745.1 Spirochaetales bacterium
ACGTGGACGAGGCCGCGGCCCAGGGCATCCTTCCGGAGAAGTTCGCCGATCTCGAGGGCGGGCTCGCCGAAGAAGAAGGAGCCGCCCTGCCCTTCCAGCACCACGAGGCCGCGCTGGATGGCGCCGAGGGAGGCGGGCGCCATGCGGCCGTAGTCGGGCTCGAGGGCGGCGGCGTTCTTGGCGCAAAACTCGAGGACGGCGCGGAGGTCCTTGAGGTCGAGGAGGAGAAGGCCGCGGTCGTCGGCGATCCGGAAGACCAGGGAGAGCACCTCCGCCTGTATCTCGGAGAGGCCGAGGGCGCGGCCGAGGAGGAGGGGGCCCATCTCGGAGACGGTGGCGCGCAGGGGATGTCCCTTTTCGCCAAAGACGTCCCAGAAGACGGCGGGGAGCCCTGCCCGCTCCCGGCCCGCCATGCCCGCGGCCGCGAGGGCGGCGTCGATCTTGGCGTTCCCGCCCTCGGCGGCGCTTATGCCCGGCGCCGCCAGGCCGGAGAGATCGCCCTTGGCGTCGGCCAGGAAGACCGTCACGCCCGCGGCCGAAAGGCGCTCCGCGAGGGCGTGGAGGGTGACGGTCTTGCCCGTGCCCGTCGCCCCGGCGACGAGGCCGTGGCGGTTCGCCATGGAGGCGTCGAGGGAGATGAGGCGCGGGGCGGCTCCGGCCTTCGCGGCGGGGAGGTAGGCGACGGGATCGAGGGAGGGCATGGGCTACTCCTGTGAAAGCAAGACTTCCGCAAGGAATAGTAGGCCGCGCCCCGTCTCCCCGCAAGGCCCGGAGCGATCCGGCCCGGTCGCGGAACGCGCGCCCGCTTCGGTTGACAGGGGCGGCGCGCCCCTGTATTATTCGCCTAAAGCGTTGACGGAGAAGAGTAGGAAGGATCAGGCCCTCGCACAGAGAGCCGCCGGCGGCTGAGAAGGCGGACGAGGCGACCTCCCGAAAGACACTCCCGAGCGCGGGGAAAAACAGCGGGTTCCCGAACCCGCCCAGTAAGCCCCGCCGGCCCGCCCCCCGTCACGGGCGCATAAAAGGCCCGGTCCGCCCACTCCAGCGCGCCGGGTGAATTGCGGTGGCACCACGGGAAGCCCCTCGTCCGCAAAGACGGGGGGCTTGTCTTTTTCGGAGGAGTCACTATGGAATACCTGAAGCGCACGGTCACGTGCGGCGAGCTCCGCGCCCAGGACCCGGGCAAGACCGTCATTCTCAACGGCTGGGTCCACCGCCGGCGCGACCACGGCGGGATCACCTTCATCAACCTGCGCGACCGCTACGGCGTCACCCAAGTCGTCATCGACGACGACGCGGGCGAGGAGCTCAAGAAGGTCGCCGCCGAGCTCAAATACGAGTTCTGCGTCGCGGTCAGGGGCGTCGTGCGCGCCCGCCCCGACTCCATGGTCAACAAGGACATGCCGACGGGCGCGATCGAGGTGAAGGCCGAGTCCATCCAGATCCTCACCCGCTGCGACACCCTGCCCTTCATGGTCGACGAAAAGTCCGACGCGAAGGAAGACCTCCGCCTCAAGTACCGCTACCTCGACCTCCGTTCCTTCTCCATGCAGGACAAGATCCGCCTCAGGCACGAGGTCGCCTTCGCCGTCCGCGAGCACCTCGTCGGCAAGGGCTTCTACGAGATCGAGACCCCGACCTTCATCCGCTCCACCCCGGAAGGCGCGCGCGACTACCTCGTCCCCTCGCGCCTCTACCCCGGCAAGTTCTACGCCCTGCCCCAGTCGCCCCAGCTCTACAAGCAGATCCTCATGGTCTCGGGCATGGACAAGTACTTCCAGCTCGCCCGCTGCTACCGCGACGAGGACGCCCGCGGCGACCGCCAGCCCGAATTCACCCAGATCGACATCGAGATGTCCTTCGTCAAGCGCGACGACGTCCTCGAGCTCGTCGAGGGCATGATGGGCCACGTGTTCAAGAAGACCCTCGGCGTGGAGCTTCCCGCCAAGTTCCGCCGCATCGCCTACGACGACTCGATCGAGCTCTACGGCTCCGACAAGCCCGACCTCCGCTTCGCGATGGAGATGAAGGACGTCGGGGAGCTCGCGATGAAGTCCGGCTTCCAGGCTTTCAAGGACGCGCTGGCCGAGGGCGCAGCCCGCCAGGCGGCCGCCAAGGCCAAGGGCATCACCCAGGAGGGCGGCGCCGTCAAGGCCCTCGTCGTCCCGGGCAAGGCCGACTACTCCCGCAAGCAGATCGAGGAGCTCGAGGCGGCGGCCAAGATCTACCGCGCCAAGGGCATGGCCTGGATGAAGGTAAACGCGGAGGGCAAGCTCGAGGGCGGCGCCTCCAAGTTCTTCGCGGGCGAAAGCGCCGCGCCCGGCCTCGAGGCCGAGCTCGTCGCCGCCCTCGGCGCCAGGCCCGGCGACCTCATCCTCATGGTCGCCGACGCGCGGCGCCGCGTCGCCTGCGTCTCCCTCGGCGCCGTGCGCTCCAAGCTCGGCAAGGACTCAGGCTTCTGCGACCCCAAGAAGTTCGAGTTCGCCTGGATCGTCGACTTCCCGATGTTCGAGTACAACGAGGAAGAGGAAAAGTGGGACACCGCCCACCACATGTTCACGATGCCCCAGGAGAAGTACCACCCGACCCTCGAGTCCGATCCGGGCGCCGTGAAGGGCGACCTCTACGACCTCGTCATGAACGGCTTCGAGCTGGCCTCGGGCTCCATCCGCATCCACGATCCCGAGCTCCAGAAGCGCATCTTCTCCATCGTCGGCTTCGACCCCGCCGAGGCCGAGCGCAAGTTCGGCTTCCTCACCGAGGCCTTCAAGTACGGCCCTCCGCCCCACGGCGGCATCGCCCCCGGCCTCGACCGCCTCGTGATGCTCATGGCCGGCGAGACCTCCATCAAGGAAGTCATCGCCTTCCCGAAGAACTCCTTCGCCGTGAGCCCGATGGACGAGTCGCCCAACGAGGTCGACGCGAAGCAGCTCGAGGAGCTTTCCATCCGCATCCTCGAGGCGCCGGACGGCGCCAAGACCGTCGAGATCCAAAAGTAAGCCACGCGCCCCGGAAGCCTTCCGTCCCTCGTGGGGACGGCGGGCGTCGCGGGGGCCACCGGGGGCCGTCCGCGAGGGCGGCCCCCTCGTTTCCCCGGAGGAGGAGGCATCGCATGAAGGTCATCGCGTTCAACGGCAGTCCGCGCAGGGAAGGCAACACGAGGCGCGCCCTGTCGATCGTCGCCGGGGAGCTGGAAAAGGAAGGCATCGCGACGGAGATCGCCGAGGTCGGGAGCGCCGCCCTGCGGGGCTGCGCGGCCTGCGGCGCCTGCGCCAGGAACAAGGACGGACGCTGCGTCCTCCCCGACGACGGCGTCAACGCCTGGATCGCCGCGATGCGCGACGCCGACGGCATCCTCCTCGGATCGCCGGTGCACTTTTCCGGCATGGGCGCCACGATGAAGGCCTTCCTGGACCGCGCCTTCTACGTCGCGAGCGCCAACGGCGGCCTCTTCCGCCACAAGGTCGGCGCGGCCGTCGTCGCCGTGCGCCGCTCCGGCGGCGTCGCGACCTTCGACCAGCTCGGCCATTACCTCGCCTACTCCGAGATGCTCGTGCCCGGCTCCAACTACTGGAACGTGATCCACGGCACGGCCCCGGACGAGGCGGAGGGCGACGAGGAGGGCGTGCAGATCATGCGCGTCCTCGGACGGAACATGGCCTGGCTCATGAAGCTCGTCGAGGCCGGCCGGCCTGGACTGCCGCCGCCCGAGCGGGAGAAAAAGCGCTACACGAGCTTCATCCGCTGAGACTCGCGCCCCGGAGCCAGCGTGGAACCGGGGCGCCCCGCCCGCCTAGGCCTTCTTCCGCTCGATGGGGAAATAAATGTCCGTCACCATGGTCGGGATGAAGGTCATGAAGCCGAGGAGGGGACCGCGCACGTAGATCTCGCGGGGCGGCCCGGCCAGGCTGTAGCCCTTGGCCGCGGCGTGCCCGGTCAGCGCGGCGTAGGCCGCCTCGAACCGCTTGTACGAGCCCTTCACCCTAAGATAGAGGCAGGGATCCCCGCCCATGTCGGCCAGCTTGTCGAGCTCCTCCGGCGGACCGGAGACGGGCAGGCACATCTCGTAGTCGACGTTCTCCGGATCGGTCGGCTTGTCGAGATAGATGGTGAAAACCGGGCCGTCCGGCCTGAGCCCCCGGATGGAAGCCTGTTCATAAAGCCCGCGGATGTAACTGCCCATGGCCCTGAGCGAGTCCTTGGTTTTCACGGAGAGGACCGTCATCTCGGGGAAATCCCGTTCTTCAATGGTAAAAGCTTCCGCCATATGAGGCCTCCTTACCCTCAAGTATGGTCTTTGCCGAAGCACTGACAATAGCCAGGCACTTGACACTCCCGCAATAGTTCATTAGTGTATTAGCAACGTAGTACACTAAGGAGTGTGCAGATGATCGAATTCAGATCCATGACCTTCGGGTATGGGAAGAGGCCGCTCTTCGAGGGCCTCGAGCTCGAGCTGGATCCCGGATCCATCTACGGGCTTCTGGGCTTGAACGGGGCCGGCAAGACGAGTCTTCTCAAGATCGCGGCCGGCGCCCTCCGCCCGACGGGCGGCGGCGTCACGGTCTTCGGCGCGAATCCCGGGGATCGGGACGCGGCCCGGCTCGCGGACACGGTTTTCGTCGCCGAGGATCCCTGGTTGCCGCCGCTGAAGCCCAAGGCCTGGCTGGACCGTTACGCGGTCTTCCGCCCCGCCTTCGACCGGGCGCGCTTCGCCGAGCTGCTCCGCGAGCTGGCCCTGGACGAGGACAAGCTCCTCACGAAGTATTCCTACGGCCAGCGCAAGAAGTTCGCCTTGGCGGCGGCCATTTCCAGCGGCGCCAGGGTGCTCCTCCTCGACGAGCCGACCAACGGGCTCGACATCCCCTCCAAGGCCCAGTTCCGGCGCCTCCTCGCCTCCGCGGCGCGGGAAGACCGCGTCATCGTCGTTTCCACCCACCAGGTGCGCGACCTAGAAAACCTCATCGATCCCGTCGTGGTGGTCCACGGCGGCAAGGTGCTCTTCACCCTCGACTCGGCCACCTTGGGCGAGCGGCTCGCGACCGCGCGGCTTTCAACGCTCGAGGGGCGCGGGGTCGTCTACGCGGAGCGGG
>DAINBW010000252.1:0-5044 GCA_036732745.1 Spirochaetales bacterium
TGCGCTCCGCTCTTTTCCCCGTGTCCTCCGCGGCGGGTCGACGGAGACCAATCCACCATGACCAATTACCATCATCCCCTGCGGGTCGGCGGCGTCGAGCTGCCGGGGAACCTCTTCCTGGCGCCGGTCGCGGGCTACTCCGACGCGGCCTTCCGCTCCGTCTGCGTCGACGAGGGCGCCGACCTCTGCTACACCGAGATGGTCAGCGCCGAGGCGCTGACGCGCGGCTCGGGCAAGACGACCGAGCTCATGGCGCGGGCGGAGAACGAGACGCGATATGCGATCCAGTTGTTCGGCTCCAAGCCGGAGGTGCTCGCGAAGGCGGCCGCGATGGTCCTGCCCTACGGCCCCGCCCTGGTCGACTTGAATTGCGGCTGTCCCGTCCCGAAGATCATCAAGTCCGGCGCGGGCTCCGCCTTGGTGCGGAATCCCGGCCTGGTGCGCGAGATCGTCGCCGCGATGGCGGCGGTCCTCAGGCCGGCCGGCGTGCCGGTGACGGTGAAGATCCGCTCGGGCTGGGACGAGGGGAGCCGCAACTTCATGGACGTGGCCGCGGCGGCGGTCGAGGGCGGCGCGGCGGCGGTGACCCTCCACGCGCGCACCCGCGCGATGGGCTACTCGGGGACGGCGGCCTGGCCGGAGATCGGCCGGCTCGCGGCGGCCCTGTCCGTGCCCGTCTTCGGCTCCGGCGACGTCTTTTCCGGCGAGGCGGCGCGCCGCATGCTGGAGGAGACGGGCTGCGCCGGCGTCATGGTCGCGCGCGGCGCCATGGGGAATCCCTTCATCTTCCGCGAGGCGCGGGCCCTCATGGAGGGCCGGCCGGCCCCGACGGTCGATGTCGCGCATCGCGCGGCGACGGCCCGGCGCCACCTCCTCCTCTCCGCGCGCTTCCTCGGGGAGCGCACGGCCTGCGTGGAATTCCGCAAGCAGTTCTGCTCCTACACGAAGGGCACGGCGGCCGGGGCGGCCCTCAGGGCCGACGCGGTGCGTTCCTCCACGGTGGAGGAGTTCGAGGCCCTGATCGGGCGCTGGGTGGCGGCGGCCGCGGGCTGAGGCCCGCGCCGCGTGCCCCGAGTGCGGGCCCCGAGTGCGGGCCCCGAGCCTTCAGTCCCCGCGGCGCTTCAGGTAGTCCGCGAGGCGGGCTGACAGGTCCTGGCCGGGGGAGGCCTTGGCGCCGGCGGGGCGGGCGGTCGCCTCGAGGAGCCAGGGCGCCACGACGTTGTCCCGGAGGGCCGGCCAGTCGCTCGGCAGGATGGCCGGCGCGGCGAGGCCGTCGGCGGGCGGCAGGTGGCCGACGAGGGCGGGGTAGTACAGCGGGAAGACTTTCTCGTTGACCGCGCGGACGGCGGAGAAGCCTTCGGCGACGCCGAAGGAGCCTTCCAGGGCGCGGGTCTTGCGGGCGCTCTCCAGCATCGCGCGCTGGCTTTCCTCCTGGTAGAACCACTTGAGGAAGGCCTCGGCGGCGGGCTTGGACTTGCCGGCGCGGGGCATGGCCGCGAAGACGAGGTCCTCGCGGACCGGGATCGAGCCGCCTTCGGCGAACCAGCGGAAATCGAGTGGCGCCCGCTTTTCCTCGGGCACGAGGAAGAAGTCCGAGCCGCGCATGTAGGCGAAGAGGGCGCGCCCCTCGCCGACATACTTGTAGGCCGGCGTGTAGAGATACTTGAACTGGAAGTCTTCCTCGTGGACCGCGGAGCCGTTCGCCGTCGCTGACCAGTCGACGATCCGCTGGACGGCGGCCGCGAGTCCCGCCTCGCTCCACGCGAGGGGGCGTCCCTCCTTGAAGCCGGCGCCGTTCGCGCGCGCGAGGAGGACGAGGAATTCGGGATCCCAGCGCGGGGAAAAGCCCATGCGCGCGTAGGACTCGCCCTTCTTCTGGTTGAAGGCCGCGGCGCCCGCGAGCTCGTCCATGCCGAGGACGAGGTCGTTCGGCGTCTTGGCCGGTCCGCCCTCGACGAACACGACGGCCGGCAGGTCGAAGGAGACGGGGAGGAGGAGTTGGCGGCCCTCGATGTTGCCGAGGGCCAGGAGTTCGGGGTAGAAGGCGGCCTGGTTGACGAGGAGTTCGCCGAAAAGGTAATCGAGGGACTGGAACCGGTCCCTGACGCCCGAGCTCTTGAGGTAGCGCCCGATGGCGAGGGCCGGCTGGACCCGCGTCTCGCGGAGGGCGACCGCGAGGTCCCTCTTCCATTCGACGTTGACGCGGTAGCGGCCTTGCTGGGCGTTGAAGAGCTCCGCGTAGAGGGCGAGCTCCGGCACGTCGGTCCAGATGGGGGCGGGTCCCTCCGCGCCGCGGGTGAGGACGGGGACGAGGAAGGCGGCGAAGGCCGCCAGGACGGCGAAGGCCGCGCCGAGGCCGAGGGCGTACCGTAAGCTCCTGTTCATGGACAGACGATAGCCCGCGGCGGCGCGGCGGCGCAAGCGGCGGCCGGATGGCCGCGCGTGTGGGGCGCAGGCGGCGGCCGGGCGGCGCACGTGGTGGCGCGGGTGGCGCGGGTGGCGCCGCGGGCGGGGCGCCGGCCGGGCAACGATTTTGGACATTATGACTCCTGCCCCCGTGGCGCTGTCGCCGGCATTGGGATATACTCTACACCGCCATGCAACTGAAGAACCCGGACATTCTCGCGGCCATCGAGGCGATCGGCGAGCATTATCGCGGCAACATCTCCAACCGCTTCACGAGGCGCGCCCTCTCCACGATGACCTTGGATCCGGGCAGCTGGAACCTCATCGAGGAATTCACCGAGAAGCTGGAGAACTACCGCTACCAGGGCTACCACCTGGACGAGCTCTATTCGCAGATCCTGGCGATGGCGCGCTTCGTCTACCAGGCGCGCAAGCAGATCGGGCCGAACCTCAAGTACCTGGCCCAGGCCTCCGGGATCGAGCGGGTTTCCGACGCCGACCGCATCTTCCGCGACATGGCGGTCAACAACTTCGGCTCCAACCTCAAGATCCTCGCGGATCGCCTCAACGAGCTCTACGTCAAGGTCGCGGCCATCGACAAGGAGACTTGCGGGCAGAAGCCGCCGATCTACACGCAGATTCCCGAGCTGCGCGAAATCGGCCGCTACCTCGTGGAATAGCGGTTTTTTGCCGTTTTTCGCGCTTGACGCCCCTTCGACCTTGACAAGGGCCGCCGTTTTCCGTAAAGTGGGGTACCACAACCGCTGGAGCGGTGTCCGAGTGGTTTAAGGTGACGGTCTTGAAAACCGTTGCGCCGAAAGGCGCCGTGGGTTCGAATCCCACTCGCTCCGTAGGTTTGGAACGATTTGGAGAGGTGCGAGAGTGGCCGAATCGGGCTCCCTGCTAAGGAGTTGTACCCCTCAAGGGTACCGGGGGTTCGAATCCCCCCCTCTCCGGATTTTCTCGAGGCAATAGCTCAGCTGGATAGAGCATCAGATTGCGGATCTGAAGGTCGGAGGTTCGAATCCTCTTTGCCTCATTTTCTTTGGAGAGATGCGAGAGCGGTTGAATCGGGCGGTCTCGAAAACCGTTGAACCCGTAAGGGTTCCGGGGGTTCGAATCCCCCTCTCTCCGCCTAATTTATGAATGGTCACAATTCGGAGAGGTGTCCGAGTGGTTTAAGGTCCACGCTTGGAAAGCGTGCGTGCTCACAAGGCACCGGGGGTTCGAATCCCCCCCTCTCCGCAACCTTTTCCCCTTCGAGCGTCGGAAGCCAGGCACTGCGCACGTGGAAGCCGCCCAACCCCGCCAGGTCCGGAAGGAAGCAACGGTAAGCGGAACAGACGGTGCCGCAGACCGCCTGGCTTCGGACGCTCGAGGCCCCGCTTTACCGCATCCCCGCTTTACGCTAGTATCCACCACATGCCTTACGAGATTACCGCGGCCAGGAAGCGCCCCCAGGGCTTCGAAGAGCTCGCCGGACAAGACTTCGTATCCGCGACGCTCGAGGCTTCCCTCGCGAGCGCCCGCATCGCCCACGCCTACCTCTTCTCGGGCCCGCGCGGCTGCGGCAAGACGAGCACCGCCCGCATCCTGGCGAAGGCGCTCAACTGCGAGACCGGCCCGACCGCCAAGCCCTGCGGCGTCTGCTCCTCCTGCAAGGCGATCACCGCCGGCTCCTCCCTCGACGTCATCGAGATAGACGGCGCCTCGAACACCTCCGTCGACAACGTGCGCCAGATCAAGGACGAGGTGCTCTTCCCCCCGAACGGCGGCCGCTACAAGGTGTACATCATCGACGAGGTGCACATGCTCTCGATGAGCGCCTTCAACGCCCTCTTGAAGACCATCGAGGAGCCGCCGCCCTACGTCGTCTTCATCTTCGCGACCACCGAGCTCCACAAGGTGCCCGCCACCATCAAGAGCCGCTGCCAGCAGTTCGCCTTCCGCCTCGTGCCCCTCGACACGATGAAGCGCCTCCTGTCCGTAGCCGCGGGCGAGCTCGGCGTGCGCGCGGACGACGACGCCCTCCTGTGGATAGCCAAGGAATCCGGCGGCTCGGTCCGCGACGCCTACACCCTCTTTGACCAGGTGGTTTCCTTCAGCGAGGGGCACGTCACCGCCGCCAAGATCCGCGACAAGCTCGGCCTCGTCGGCCTCGAGGCGATGAACGCCCTCTTCGAGGCCTGCGTCTCCGGCGCGGGTGCCGAGGCCGACGGCGCCGGGGCGGGAGGCGCCCGCGCGGCCCTGGAGGCCCTGGACGCCATCCTGGAGCGGGGCGTCAGCCCCGAGCAGGCGGTCGTGGACGCGGTCGAGTACTGCCGCTCCCTCCTCCTCCTCAAGAACGGCATCGCGCGGGAGTCCCTCCTCGGGGCGGCGCCCGGCGCCTACAGCGCCCTGGTCCTGGAGGCCCTCGGGCCCGAACAGATCGAGCGCGCCCTCGCCGGCCTCCTGGACCTGCACCGCAACATCCGCTTCACCGTCGATCCCCGCTTTGAGCTTGAGCTGGCCGTGGCGCGGCTCTGCCGCCTCCGCGACTTCGTGGCGCCCGCCGAGCTTGCGCGGGTCGTCGCCTCCTTGCGGCGCCGCCTCGGCGGCGCGGCCGGCGCCCCGGCGGACGCGGGCGCCGCCCGGCCGT
>DAINBW010000253.1:0-5024 GCA_036732745.1 Spirochaetales bacterium
TACCCGCGATGGGGCTCTCGACGCTCGAGCTCAGCTTGCGCCTCATCGAGCCCGCGCCGGCCTTGGCCGAGCTGCGATCCCTGGGCATGGTCACAGGTCCCGGCGGCGAGGCGGCGCTCGTCGAGCCCGCGAGGACGCAAGGGCCGGCCGCGGCGCGGGGCGGGCCGCAAAGCGGAGGGGCCGCGCCGCGCGGGGAAGAGGCCTTCGGCAACATCCCGGGCAAGATCGAAACGCTGCTGCGGGCGGGCGTCCAGGTGCGACTGATCGTGGTGATGCCCGAGAAGGACGTCATCTACCGCGGGCCGGCCTTTGACCTGCCGATGGAGGCCTGGAAAAAGAAGATGGCCGCGGAGATCATGGCGGACTGGACGGCCATGGCCCTGGAGGCCTTCGGCGACCGGCCCGGCTTCTCCGTGGTGAACCGGGAGAACGTGCGCGACATACTCCTCGAGTTCGAACTGCAGGGCTCGGCGGCCTTTGACGGACGGGAGACGGCGCGCGTCGGCCGGATGGTGGGCGCCAACCACATGCTCCTCCTCGGCTTCTCCCGCGACCACGTCGCGGGGAACCGCTACCGGGAGATCCGCGGCGCCAAGCTCATCGACATGGAGCGCAACACCATCCTGGCCCTGGACGAGCTGGCCGACGACCTGGCCGTCGACGCCGCGACGCAGCGCGCCACGACGCTCGAGCGAAGGCTCAACGGCCGACGCTACGTCCAGGATCCCGCGACCCGCCGGTCGTATTTCGTGGAATGAGCCGGGGCTGGCGGAGCGCCCGCGCGTTCCGCCATACTGAAAACCGGGAGCACCGATTGGAAACCGTCATCCGCCTTTTTTCCGCCATCGCGGAACAACGCCACGTGGCCGCCATGCGCAAGGCCTTCATCGTAGCGACGCCCCTCGTCTTCTTCGGCTCCATCGTCGTCCTCTTGGCCGGCTTGCCCCTGCCCGCCTACCAGGACTTCATGAAGGACCTCTTCGGCCCCGACTGGACCCTCTTCGGCGACTATGTCTTCAACGCCACCATGGGCTCGATCAGCGTCCTCGTCTCCCTGGCCCTGGCCTGGTTCCTCGTCCGCGAACACCCGAAGGCCGACGAGTCGCGGCACTCCCCCATCATCGCCGCCATGGCTTCCTTCACGACCCTCCTCATCCTCGTCCAGGCCCAGGAACCCGGCGCGGACTTCGCCGATTTTTCCCACCTCGGGTCTTCGGGCATCCCCTTCGCCGTCCTGTCAGCCGTCGCGAGCGCCGAACTCATCATCGCCTTCTCCCGCCCGGCGGCCCGGCGGCGGGCCGTCTACCGGGACGAGGTCGACGCCATCCTGGACCAGGCCATGACCGCCATGCCGCCCGTCGCCCTGGCCCTGCTGACGGTCGTCCTCCTCCGCGTCGTCCTGGCCAAGCTCGGGATCGTCGATCCCTACGGCTGGCTCTTCGAGCGTTTCGGCGCGGCGTTCGGCGCGATGGGAGAGGGGCTCGGGCGGGCCCTGACCTACGTGGGATTGACGCAACTCCTCTGGTTTTTCGGGATCCATGGCGAGAACGCGTTGGCCGCCGTCAGCTCCGGCCTCTGGGACGAGGCGATAGAAGCCAACGCGGCGGCGGTCGCCGCCTCGCGGCCGCCCGGCGAGATCTTCACCCAGCCCTTCTTCGACGCCTTCGTTTCCCCGGGAGGCTCGGGGGCGATCCTGGCCCTGGCCGCCGCCATCCTCATCGCCTCACGGAGGGGGAACGTCCGCAGGCTGGCGCTCATTTCCCTGGCCCCGGGCCTTTTCAACATAAGCGAATTCCTGGTCTTCGGCCTGCCCGTCATCCTGAATCCGGTGTTCCTCCTGCCCTTCGTCGCGGTGCCCCTCCTCCTCACCCTGGCGACCTGGGCGGCGATGCGGAGCGGCCTCGTGCCCCTCGCCGTCGTCGCGGTCGACTGGATGACGCCGCCCATCCTCGGCGGCTGGATCGCCGTGGGCTCGCCGGCCGGCGCCCTGCTCCAGCTTTTCAACCTGGTCCTCGGCACGGCCGTCTACCTTCCCTTTGTCCGGCTGGCGGAGCGGCTCAAGGAGGCGGAACTCAGGCACGCGCTGGACCTGCTCGCCCGCGACGCCATCGCGGGCAAACTCGACGAGGAGCTCCTCCGCAGGCCATCGGCGGCGGGCAACCTGGCCAGGGTGCTGGCCCACGACCTGGGCGGGGCGGCCGGCAGGGGCGAGCTGTTCCTCCTCTACCAGCCGCAGGTCGCGGCGACGGAAGGATTCTACGGGGTGGAGGCCCTGCTCCGCTGGCGGCATCCGGCCTACGGCGCCATCCCGCCGCAGCTGGCCGTGGCGATAGCCGAGCAGTCGGGCCACATCCACGATCTGGGCACCTGGATCCTCGACGAAGCCTGCGCCCGCGCCAAGGCCTGGCGGGAGGAGGGGCTCGGGGACCTGCGGATGTCGGTCAACGCGTCCGTGCTCCAGCTCCGCGAGTCGGACTTCTGGCGGGCGGTGGCCTCCGCCCTCGGCGAACACGGTCTCAAGCCCGGCTCGCTCGAGATCGAGATCACCGAGGGCATCGCCATGCGGGACGACGCCCCAACCCTGCGGAACCTGGAGCGCCTCCGCGGCCTCGGGGTCCGCGTGGCCATGGACGATTTCGGCATGGGCCACGGGTCGCTCCAGTACCTCCGCAAGTACCCGATCGAGACGGTGAAGCTCGACGGATCACTGAGCCGCGAGGTCCTGGCGGACGGCAACGCGGGCGAGATCGTGGCCACCATCGCGCGCCTGTGCTCCTCGCTCGGCCTGGAGCTGATCGCCGAGTTCGTGGAGACGCCCGAGCAGCGGGCGCGGCTCGTAGAACTCGGCTGCACGCGCTTCCAGGGCTTCCTCTACAGCCCGCCGCTCGAGGCGGACAGGATCCCGGACTTCGCGCGGAACCTTGGGGGGCGTTCGCCCGCGGACTGAGGGCGCGCGACGCGGCGACTGGCGGCCGGGGACGGATTCGCCTATCCTTGATTCCATGGAAAGCCCACGACCCCGCGTTTTCTTTTCCCGTTGCCTGGGCTTCGAGCCCTGCCGCTGGAACGGCGAGATCATCAACGAGGACCTGCCCCGCCGACTGGCGGCCCTGGTCGATGTCGTCCACGACTGCCCGGAGATGGGGATAGGCCTCGGCTGTCCGCGGGATCCGGTGCGCGTGATCCGCGGCGCGGACGGCGAACGGGAGCTTTGGCAACCGGCGAAGGGCTTGGCCCACGGCGCGGCGATGCGGCGCTGGAGCGAGGCGAGGCTCGCCGGACTCGAGGAGGTCGACGGCTTTCTCCTTAAGTCGCGCTCGCCCTCCTGCGGCTGGAAGGACGTGAAGATTTACGCCTCCGCCCGGCCCGACGCGGGCAGCGCCCCCGGCGCCGGCATCTTCGGCGCGGCCGTCCTGGCCGCGCGGCCCGGCATTCCCGTGGAGGACGAGGGCAGGCTCCGCAACTTCCCCCTGCGCGAGAATTTCCTGGGCGCGATATGGACGCTCGCCCGGTTCCGCGCGGTGGAGCGGGCGCGGGACATGGGAGCCCTCGTCGACTTCCATTCGCGCCACAAGCTCTATCTCCTCCTGCGGAGCCAGAAGGGCATGCGCGCCCTCGGGAAAATAGTCGCCAATCCGGAGCGCAGACCCGTCGACGCCGTCCTCAGGGACTACCGAAGCGGCCTTGAGGCCGCCCTGGCCGTCCTGCCGCGGTACACAAGCCTGATCAACGCGATCCAGCACGCCTTTGGCGGATTCTCGGATTCCCTGAGCCCGGAGGAACGGGCCTTGTTCGTGAACACGGTGGAGGAATACCGGGACGAGCGGATTCCCGCCTCCGTCCTCCTGCGCCTGGTCAGGGCCTGGGCGCTGCGCTTCGGGAACCGCTACCTGCTTGAGCAGATCCTCTTCGACCCCTACCCGCTCGAACTCGTGGACATCACGGATTCGGGCAAGGGGCGCGAGGGTCGGTGAAGTCGGCGGGATTGAGGGTCAGAGCGCGAACTCGACGCCGGCGATGATCCGCGGCCCGTCGAAGCCGAAAACCGAGCCGCCGGCCGTGAACGGTTGGCCGTCGAAGCTTGCCGAGATTTCCGGGGCGTCGAGCGGGCGCCGGTACCACTCGACCCGCGTCCGCGCCTCGTCGGCGTATCCCGCGATATTATACATCCGGCTCGTGTGGGGAACCGCGAGGCCGCCGAGTTGGACGAAGAGGGTCGCGGCGGATCCGAGCGGCGCCCTCGAGGGCTTGGCCCACGAGGAGGACGGCGAGCAGGGACATCGCCCGCCGGGGAGGACCGCCGGGGCGCCTAGTCGCGCC
This sequence comes from Spirochaetales bacterium, assembly GCA_036732745.1. Taxonomy (GTDB): domain Bacteria; phylum Spirochaetota; class Spirochaetia; order Treponematales; family Rectinemataceae; genus JAEUJG01. Next base: position 4,321 of record DAINBW010000253.1, read on the forward strand.
GCGGCTTGCCGGCGTCACCAAAGGTCCTTTCAAAGAGCCTCGCGGTGTGGTTGCCGCGCTTGGCGAGGGTCTTGGCCGCCTCGCGGAGGAAGGCGTCGCAGGCCGCCGGATCCCGGGCGCGGAAGTCGTCGAACAACAGGAAATACCGATCGATCTCGCGGCCGGCGGCCGCGGAGGCCTTCCGGCGCCGGACATCCTCATCGATGGAAAGTCCCGTGACATAGCCCTTCTCCAGGAGAAAGCGCTGCGTCAGGTATTGCGTCAGGGGCTCGGAGTACACGTCGTCGGAGCCCTGCCATGGGTAATACCAACTATGAAGGATTTCGTGGGTGAAGTAGTGCTTGGCCATGTCCCGTTCGGCGAGGTAGGCCCCGTAGCCGGGCGGCAGGTAAATGTCGATCTCCACTCCCCGCCCGCCCGCGCGCTTCATGATCGCCGGCGGCTTGTCCGCCCGGGTGCCCGGGTAAAAGTCGCTCTCTTGGTCGGTGACGCGCACCAGGTCGTTCGGGTCGCTCCCGAAGAAGGCGCCGAACCAGGCGTCGGCCGCGACCAGGAGGTCGATGATCTCCTGGTCGGTCCAGCACCGGGCGCCGCTTCTTGAATAGCGGAAATCGCCGAAGCTGGCGCTGAAGTCGCCGGTGGAGACCAGCTCCGCGGTCGGCACCCGGGCCAAGCCCTTCGTGATCCAGAGGAGCCCCTGGCCG
>DAINBW010000254.1:0-5006 GCA_036732745.1 Spirochaetales bacterium
TGTTGGGCGAAAGCGCCCGCGCCGGCCGGCAAGAAGCCCGGCGGGCGCCACGCCGAGGCGCCCGCCGCTCCGCGCCCGAACAAGCCCGCCCCATCACGAGAGAGACCAAGCGCCCCATCGCGCGAGAAACCAAGCGCCGCGCCGCGGAGGGACAAGCGCGACGCGGGAAAACCGACTCGGCGCTAGGAAACCCGCCGAGCCCTTCCTCCGAAAAGCTTGAGGCCGCCGCTCGTTGGCCAGTTTCGCGCAAGCGAAACTGGCTTTTCTTTCGGTCAGGCCGCCGCGGCGGAATTGCCCGCGATGTATGAGCCCGGAGGCCGGAGCGAAGGCCACGGGGCATTCGCTCTGTCAGCGCGGTTTCGCCAACGCGAAACTGCCGAAAGCCTTCGGCGCCGTCGCCACTCCCTCCCAAAAAAGCTAGGCCGGCGGATGATCCGCCGGCCCAAACCGAAAACGGCAGGTCTCCCGCCTTGGGCGGGAGACCCAAACAGGCTACTTAGCGCCAGAGGATCCAGACGACGAGGGCCGAGGCGAAGGTCGTGAGGATGGTAAAGGGCCCGGCGACCTTGACCCATTCCCAGAAGCTGACGTTCGCGCCTTCCTTCTTGCAGATGCCGACGGCCACGACGTTGGCCGAGGCGCCGAAAGGCGTCAGGTTGCCGCCAAGGCAGGAGCCGATGAGGAGGCCGAACATGTAGAGCTCCTTCGGGAGGTTCAGGCTGGCGGCGAGGCTCGCGGCGACGGGGAGCATGACGATGATGTAGGGAACGTTGTCGATGAAGCCGGAAAGCAGGACGGAGATGCCCACGATGATGACGAAGCCGAGGAGCATGTTGCCGCCGATGAGGTTTTGGAGGAAGATCGCGAGATCCTCGAGAAGGCCGACCTCGGAGATGGCGCCGATTACGATGAAGATGCCGATGAGGAAAAGGATGGTCTCCCAATCGAGGCCCTTCACGAGGCGGACGGCTTCCTTGACGGGTTCCTTCCGGACGAAGACGTACCAGAAGAGGCCGACGACGGCGAGGATCATGCACCAGAGGCCGGAGAGGGCGAGCCCTTCGAAGAAGAAGGAGATCGCGGCGAGGCCGAGGATGAGGGCGATGAGGAGGGCCGAAGGCAGGTAGGAGACGACCTTCTCCACGGCGAGCTGGACGTTCGTCTTGCCGTACTTCTTGAAGTAGAAGTAGAAGTAGATCGCGCCTACCAACGCGCCGGCCTGGACGGCGAAGAAGATGGAAAGCTTGCCTTGGTGGATGAAGAAGTCGTTGAAGGAGTAGCCGGCGTAGCTCGCGAAGATCATCGAGGGCGGATCGCCGACGAGGGTCGCGGTGCCCTGGAGGTTGGCCATCACGGCGAGGCCGATCATGAAGACGGTCGGCTTCATCCCGACCTTCTTGGAGAGGGCGATCGCGATCGGGGCCATGACGAGGACGGTGGCCACGTTCTCCACGAAGGCGGAGATGATGCCCGTCATGACCAGGATGAAGACGATGCCGAGGCCGAGGGTCGGCGACGAGTCGACGATGCGGTCGGCGATGTGGGCGGGGACCTTGGAATAGATGAAGAGGTCCGCGATGATCAGGCTGCCGATGTAGATGAGGAGCACGTTCCAGTTGACGAGCTCGAAGGCGGCCTTGGCCGGCGAGACGACGCCGAGGGCGATGACGATCGCCGCGGCGCCGAGGGTGAACCACGCCTTCTTGTTGGAGAAGGCGATCACGAGGCCATACATGACGAGGGCGATTGCGAGGACGGCGAACTTCATGCTCGGTGGCTCCTTTGGGTGCGATTTAAAAGAAAAAGACCTTTCGCAAGCGCTCGATGCCTCGAGCTCATGCGAAAGGTCTTGTTTCCTCACGGAATGAGGCCGCGGAACCAGGACGCCTCGAGGACGGCCGGCTGTTGATTCCGAGGTGCAACTACTCCCCCTTCACCGCCAGCAATCTATCCCAGCGGAGCGGCGGCGTCAAGTGCGTGTTTCGGGATCCGGGCAGGGCGCGAATCTCGCTTGTCCCCCCGGTGAAGGCATGGTACCTTGGCTGCCATGTCCAGCCCAAAAAATCTCGGCTTGGCCCTGTTCCTGGCCACGCTTGTCCTCGGAGCGGCCGCGGCGGCCGAAGCGCGGCCCGAGGCGGCGCCCCGCGCCCATCGCGGCGAGCTCGACCTTTCGGGCCTCGCGGCGGGTCGCCCCGTCGCCCTCGAAGGCGAATGGGCCTTCTATTGGGACCGCTTCGTCGATCCGACGAGCCCCGCCGAACCCGACATCTACGGCGTCCTGCCGGGCGAATGGGCCGACTACCAGCTGCCGGGCGTGGAGCCGCTCGGCCATGCCAGCTATCGCCTGCGCGTCCGCGGCATCGACCCGGACCTGGACTTGGGGCTCTCCATCGGTTCCTTCCTGTCCGCCGCCCGGATCTACGCCGACGGCGTCCTCGTCTTCGAGCAGGGGCGGCCCGGCGATTCCGCCGCAGCCGAGACCGCCGCTTGGAAGCCGACCCTCGCGCGCCTCGGCAGGCAGGCGGACGGCGAGCTTGATCTTGTCGCCCACGTGTCCAACCACGTCGACCGCGAGGGCGGCAACAAGTCGCCCATCCTCCTCGGCGACTACGACGACATCGCCCGCAAGCGCGAGCGCGACCTCGTCTCGGAGTTCTTCGTCGTCGGCGCGGTTGTCGTCATGGGGCTCTACTACCTTTGCCTCTTCGCCTTCAGGCCGAGCGACCGCTCGCCGGTCTTCTTCGCCCTCCTCTGCATGGTCCTGGGCCTGCGCATCCTCTGCTACGACCAGTACTACCTGGGAGACATCTTCCCCTCCCTCTCCTGGGAATGGCTCTTCAAGGCCGGCTACCTGACCTTCTCCCTCGCCGTCATGCTGACCTCCGCCTTCATATACTCGCTCTATCCGAAGATCTTCGGCAGGACCGCGTTCATCCTCGCCCTGGCCGTTCCCCTCGTCTACAGCGGCATGATCGCCTTCGGCCAGCCCATCCTGGCCTCGAACACCCTGATGGGCTTCCAGATCTTCACGGTGCTGCTCGGCCTCCACATCTCAGTGGTGCTCTTCCGCGCCATACGGCGGCGGGAACGCGGCTCGTTGATTCTCACGAGCGGCTTCCTCCTCTTCTTCGCTGCCGTCTTCTACGACATCCTCGCCTCCAACGGCACCATCAAGGGCGGCTTCTTCATCACCCATTTCGGCCTCCTCGTCTTCCTCTTCTCGCTGTCGCTGGTCATCACGCGGAAATTCGCCGGCGCCTTCGCCACCGCGGAGACCCTTTCCGCGGAGCTCGCGCGCGCCAACCGGGCGATGCGGCGCTTCCTCCCCGAGGAGTTCCTGGCGCGCCTCGGCAAGACGAGCTTCGAGGACATCGGCCTCGGCGACCACGCCGAGCAGGACATGACGGTGCTCTTCGCCGACATCGGCTCCTTCACGCGCCTCAGCGAGGCGATGTCGCCCAAGGAGACCTTCGATTTCATCAACGAGTACCTGGCGCGGATGGGCCCCGTCATCCGGAGCCACGGCGGCTTCGTGGACAAGTACCTGGGCGACGGCATCATGGCCCTCTTCCCCTCCTCCACGGAGAACGCGGTGCGTTGCGCGATCGACATGCACCGCGCCCTCAACGCCTACAACGAGGAGCGGCGCGCCGCCGGCCGGGAGGCGATCTCCATCGGCATCGGCGTGCACACGGGAAGACTCATGCTCGGGACCATCGGCGAAAACGAGCGCATGGACGGCACGGTCATCTCCGACGTCGTCAACCTGGCCAGCCGCATCGAGGGAATCGCCAAGGAATACGCGATCGGCCTCGTCGTCAGCGAGCGCATCCTCCTCGGCCTCGAGGATCCGAACGCCTTCCACCTCCGCTTCCTCGGCAAGATCCCGGTCAAGGGCAAGCGGGAGCCCATTTCCGTGTTCGAGATCTTCGACGGCGATCCCGAGGAGCTCAGGAAGGCCAAGGACGGCATCCGAGCCCCCTTCGAGAAGGCCATCTCCGCCTTCTACACGCAGGAGCACCGCGCCGCGGCCGAGGGCTTCAAGGCCGTCCTGGAGCGGCTCCCCTCGGACGAGGCGAGCCATCACTACCTCCGCATCATCCGCAAGCTCGACCTGGCCTGACCGGATCGCGCTTGGCGTGGCCCGGTCCGATCCGGGCCCGGACCCCGACGTGCAGGGAGTGGTTGCGGGCTTTGTTCGCGACACCACGGGCCGAGGCATTGCGGGCGCAGTCATGTGCGCAGTCGCTGTCTTTGAGGTCAATGGGACGCCTGTCCTATTCGCGCGTGGAGCGGTGAGCGAGGCGAGGGGGGCCTATCGGATCCCCATGGATTTTCCGGTGCGGGCGGACGTCCGTGCGCGACTGACCGTTGCGGCAACGCCGAAAGTGGCTAGCGGTTTGGGGCCGGCGGCGCAATCGGGGCTTGAGATCCTGCTCGTGGCTACACCACCTCCAGCCGAAACCACCCATGTGGATCTGGAGGTCAGGAAAGGAACCCCAGCTACCGGAGTCTTCTGTGTATCTGGCCCGTGATCCCCGCGTGGCGGCGGGCTCCTGATGGTCGCCGGCGGTATCATCTGTGGACCACTCGCTTGAGGTGATCTCCCAGTCGCGCCGCCAACGCGACGATCGTCAGTGTGGGATTCGCGTAGCCCCCGCTCGGAAAAACAGAACTGCCGGTGACGAACAGGTTCGACGTTCCGTGGACCCGGCTATTCTCATCCACGACGCCGAGCCCCGGCTCCACGTGCATCCGAGTGGTTCCCATGTGATGCATCGCGGGCTCCAGCGCCTGCCGCCACGCCGCCGGCGCGTCCGGAAAGGCGCGCTCCAGATAGCCGAGGCCGGCTCGTCTGACCGCCTGATCGAAGAGCTGGGTCACCCGGCGCATGTTCTCGATGTCCGCCTCACCGATCTGCCATTCGATCCGTACCCGTCGCCTGCCGAGCCGGTCTCGCTCGTTGCTCAGCGTCACCCGGTTGTCGTAGCGGAACCCGGTCTCGA
>DAINBW010000255.1:0-4980 GCA_036732745.1 Spirochaetales bacterium
GCGGCCGAGGGCCCGGAGCCCCCGCGCCTTGCATTGGGCGACGAGGTCTTCGCCGATCTCCCGGCCGGCGCCGCCCGCGGCGGCGGCCGCGGCGCGGCCGCCCCGCCGGGAATCCTCGCAGCGGAAGCGGCCGGAACCGACGAAGACCTCGCGGATCGCGACGGCGGCGAGCTTGGCCCCCGCGTCGACCGCGCCGTCCACGCGGCGGAGCAGGGTCTCGCCGCCGCCGCCGAGATCGAGCATCGCGCCGTCGAAGGCCCAGGACGGCAACTCGGGCTGCCTGCCCTGGATCGAGCCGAGGTCGCCGAGGAGGGCGGGCGCGTCCTCCGCGGCGCCGACGACGATTTCCCGCGGCACCGCCCAGGACTCGACGAGGGTGACGCCCTTCCGGCGGAAATCCAAGATGACGCGCGCGCTCGTGTCGACGGCGCACCAGTAGCGCATCGAGGAGACGAAGAGGGGCACGGGGAAGCGGGAGGCCTCCGCGCGGTCGCCGAAGCCGCGGAAGCCGGCGACGAAGCGGGAAAAGGAACCGCGGAGGGTCTCCCGGTCCTCGACCCAGAGCGGGACGCGGAGGCCCTTGGCGTCGAGCCGGCCGCGGCGCTCGCCGAGGCCGTGGATCCGTTCCTCCGGCCAGGCCCTGAGGCGCAGGCGGAAAAGCTGGACGCCCGAGTCGTAGCGGGAAAAGGTGAAGCGGAGCCGGCCGTCCTGGAGCCGGATGCCCATCCGGATGCGGCCCTCGAAGTCGATGGCGGTGAAGTCCGGCCCGTTCTCCACGACCTTGAAGGACCGCAGCGCGGCCCAGGCCGAGCGGCGGCGCGAGGGGCGGAAGGCGCCCCGGTTCTGCCGGTAGGAGAGCTCGGCCCAGCCGATCGAGATACAGGGTCTGCGCGAGCTGTGGACGATGAGGGGACGGCCGCCGTAGGAGAGCGTGAAACCTTCGCGCGCGGCCTCGATGCTGATCATCCCGGTTGCCTCCCGCCTCTTCGGCTCCGCCCCGCTTCGTCGGCGCCGAAGCCGCGGTCGCCTCCACAATACACGAGGTCCCGGGCCGGCGCAATGCGCGAAAGAAGGATGGGCGAATCATGCGCCTCGCGGAGGGCCGCCGGAGCGCGGGGCCGGCCGCGGACCGCGGAGGCCTATCGCGTGGCGAACAGCTCCAGCATGGGCCGGTTCTTGAACAGTGTCGCGTATTTCCGCGCGCTCAGGCCGAGCTTGTCGGCCACGTCGGGATCGGCGCCGTACTCGAGGAGGCGCTTGGCCATCGCGACGTCGTTCTTGCCCACGACGACGACGAGGGCGGTCTGGCCGTCCTTGCTCTGGAGGTCCAGGGCGGCGCCCTTGGCGAGGAGCAGCTCGGCGATCTCGCCCGCGCCGGCGAGGGCGGCGTCCATGAGGGGCGAATAGCCGCGGTCCTCCGACTGCGCGTCGATGGAGGCCCCGAACTCGAGGAGGAGCTCGGTCACCGAGCGATGCTTGTTCCGCGCCGCGAGGCACAGGAGGGGCACGCCGTGCTTGTCGCGGGCGTCGGGCAGGAAGCCCGCCTTGAGGAAGAGCTCCACCGCGTGAAGATCGCCGTCCTTGACGCACTGGGCGAGGGAATCGGAATGGAAGGAGATGCCCATTTCGAGGAGGGCCGCGCGCGCGCTCCGCCGCGACTCCTGGACGAACCACTCGGCCTTTTCCACGCGGTAATACCCGGACAGCTCCTCGAGCCCGTCGAGGATCGGAAGGGCGTTGAGATAACGGGGAGGCTCCCAAGAGGCGTCCATGCGGTAGAGGGCCGTCCTCGAATCCTTGCCGACGCCGTAGCCGGCCGCGAAGGCGAACCAGCGCCGGTCGCCGCTCTCGGGGGAACAGACGATGAGGAAATGGCTGGCGCGATCGACGAAACGCAGGATCTCGGCGCGGCTCAGGTCTTCCCATTTCTCGCGGATCTTGAGGCCATAGGCCGGCACGTCGATGGCCTTGAGCGCCTCGAGGATGGCGACGACGACGGAGACATCGTTCGGAGAGGCAAGTACCGCTACGTTCACGCCCGCTCCCTGGGTAGGATTGACGGGATCAAGGACCTTTCGGCGCCAGAGCCCTTACCATCCAGTGTCGGATGGCGGATTGACCCATTTTAGCATATTCAACGCAGCCTGCGGTTCTTTGGTTTTGGAGCTTGACGAGTATAGAGTTTTTGGATATAGTTCTGGTGTGTTCAACGCTATGCAGGATAGCGCGGAACATTTCCTGCCCAGGTTGGCTGCCTCCGGCCTCGACAGGAACTGCGAGCTGTAAAATGGCGCCTGGTTTTGCCTCCTTTACCGGGCGCCATTTTCTTTTGCTGCCGCTCTTGTCCCCGCCGCCTCAAGCCCATTTCCAATCCCAATCCCGCCGCTTTCTCCAAACCTAAGCTTCGTAACACTAGCGGGCGTTCCTCCGCAGCAGTGCGAGGATCTCCGGCCAGTTGTCCCGCGTGACGACGAGCCGGGGAAGCTCCAGCGCGTCGTCCAGGACCGCCTGGCCGTAGACGAAGCCCGGCTTAACGGCGACGCCGTAGGCGTAACCCGCCCGCACGATCTCTTCCTTCGTCACGGGCGAAAGGGCGCCGAAGGGATAGGCGAAGGCGAGCACGGGAAGGGCGGTGATCGCCTCGGTCTTCTCCTTCGCCTTGTAGATTTCCTTCATGAAGGCCGCCCGGTCGCGGCGGTACAGGTCCTCCGTGACGAAGAGGTGGTGGTAGCCGTGGGCGCCGACGAAGGAGCCGGCGAGCGAGAGCCGTCGCAGGCCCGCGTCGTCCATGGAAAAGCCCGTCGTGCCGACGACGGCGGGGTAGACGAAGAGGCTCGGCCGGATGCCCCGCTCGGCGAAGACGCGGTCGACGGCGGAAGGCACGGTGCGGTGGGCGTCGTCGATCGTCACGACGATGTTGCGGGGCCCCTCCAGGCGGCCGGCGGCCAGGTCGGAGAAGCTCGGGAAGCGATAGCCGAGGGCGGCGAGGGAGTCGAGCTGGGAACGCAGTTCCGCGAGGGAGAAATCCGTCGGCAGCGAAGGGTCGCCGAGAAAGCTGTGCCAGCAGAGGAGGATCGCCCGGTCGGCGAAGGCTCCGGTTCCGGCCTCCGGCGCGCGGCGCGGCGCCCGCGGCGCCAGGTCGACGGACAGGGGCTCCTCGCCGGGCGCGGGGCTTTTCGGAAGCGGCCCCCGCGTGGCGGGAGCGGCGGCCTGGAGGGGCGCGGCCGCGAGGGGGGCGGCGAGGAGGCCCGCGAATAGGGCGCGGCGGATGGCGGCTGCGGAGTTGCTCATAACTGCTACTATGATGTACACGAAGACTTCCGCGAAGGGCAAGCCGCCCGCGCGAAAACTCGCGAGCATTTATTCTTGCGCGCCCGGGAAAGGCGACGTACAATCAGTTCGGGCCTTTCGGTGGCGGCGTTACGCGCCGCGGCCCGATCCGACAATCCGCCATATCATAGGAGGCTTTCCCATGACGAAGAAGATCTTCGCCCTCGCCCTCGCCTTGGTCGCCCTCGCGTCCCTTGGCTTCGCCCAGCAGAAATTCGTCACCATCGCGACCGGCGGCACCGCCGGAACCTACTTCCCCCTCGGCGGCGCCCTCGCCGAGATCTGGAACAACAACATCAAGGGCATGAACGCGAACGCCACCTCCACCGGCGCCTCCGCCGCCAACATCGCGATGCTCAAGGACGGCAAGGTCGACGTGATCTTCGTCCAGAACGACGCGGCCTTCTACGCGATGAACGACCTCGAGGCCTACAAGGGCAAGGCCATGCCCAACATCCGCGGCCTCGCCTCCCTCTACGACGAGACCTGCCAGCTCGTCGCCCTCGAGTCCTCCGGCATCAAGAAGATCGCCGACCTCAAGGGCAAGCGCGTCTCCGTCGGCGCCGCCGGTTCCGGCGTCGAGGCCAACGCCCGCCAGATCCTCGAGGCCGCCGGCCTCACCTACGCGGACATCAAGGTCCAGTACCTCTCCTTCGCCGAGTCCGCCTCCAACCTGAAGGACGGCAACATCGACGCGGCCTTCAACACCGCGGGCGCCCCGACCGCCGCCATCCAGGATCTCGCCGCCTCCAAGAAGATCGTCCTCGTGCCCGTGGACGGCGCCGTGGCCCAGGCCCTCATGAAGAAGTGGGCCTTCTACACGCCGACCAAGATCGCCGCCAACACCTACCAGGGCGTGGCTTCCGACGTGATGACGGTCTCCGTCAAGTCCATGCTCGCCGTCAGCGACAAGCTCGACGCCGGCATGGTCTACGACATGCTCAAGACCATGTTCGCCAACGGCGAGCGCCTCGCCGCCTCCCACAAGAAGGGCGCGGACGTCAAGATCGCTACCGGCGTCGACGGCATGTCGATCCCCCTCCACCCGGGCGCCGAGAAGTTCTTCAAGGAGTTCAAGAAGTAGGAAGCCCCAACGGCCCGCGCGGCGACACCCGCCCGCGGCCGTCGGACCTACCCTTCATTTCCCTTGGAGAGCGGGCGCCGACCATCGGCGCCCGCCTTTTCGATAGGCGGGACAGCGCATGGAGAAGAACGAAGCGCGAAGCCTCCGGGCGCGCGAGGCCGCCGTCGCCCTTCTCGCGACTCTCTCGCTGGCGGCGCTCCTTTTCGCGACGGGCTTCGAGTTCGCCCGCGGACCCCGACTCGCGGTTCTCGACCGCCAGGGCCGGGAGCTGGCCGAGCTCGACCTGCCAAGCGGCCGTTTTTCCCAGCGCTTCCTGCATTCCTTCCACCTGACCCCGGTGGAGGAGTTTTTCAGGATCGAGGCGGACGGAAGCCTCAGGCTCCACGAGCTCCGCTACGAGAGCTGCGGGGTCGGCATGCCGACGGAAGCGGAAGGCGGCTACCGCCTCGAGGACGGCGTCTTCGTGCTCGCCATGGATAGGACATTTAAGAAAATCCCGATTTTCGTTTCCATAGTCCCGGGGCACGGACTGGCCGCTGAGGGGGAATTCCACCCTTTCGCCGACT
>DAINBW010000256.1:0-4944 GCA_036732745.1 Spirochaetales bacterium
CGGTCGCCGCGCGCTTGACGCCTTCGCGCGCGGCTGAATCCGCGGCTGGGGGAGCCTTCGGGGCGCAGGCGGGGAGGGCGATCGGCGCGAGGGCCAGGACGAGGAGGAGTCGGCGGAAGGGCGAGGCGGCGCGGCGGGCGGTCTGGCTGGCTGTTTTCATGCCTCAATGTTCGCGCCTCGGAGGAGGCCTGTCAAACGACCGGTGCCGGCGGCGCGGGGCCGGCGGCGCGGGGCCGCCCGCCTGGGGCCGCCCGCCCGTGCCCGCCCGCCCGGGGCCGCCAGTGACCGCCCGCGGCCTTTAGGAAACGAGGACCTCGGCGGCGCCCTCGCGGCGGGCGAGCCCGGCGAGCCTTTCGGCCAGCGCCGCCTCCGGTTCCGCGAGGACCGCGGCGCGATCGGCGCGGACGCCGTAGGGCCGGTAGCGGATGAGGCGATAGCGGGCGCGGGAGCCCGAGCGGGCGAGGACCCGCGCGGTTTCCCGCACGGTTTCTTCGAGGTCGAAGGCGCCCGCGGCGACGGAGCCCCCGCCGGCGCTCCCGCGGCCGCTCCCTCCGAAGTTCGCGCCGTCGGAGCCCCCGCCGCCGCGCAGGGCCAGGACGGTGCGGACCTCGAAGAGGGCGCTGCGGTCCGCCAGGAAGCGCAGGTTTTCGAGGACGGGCGCGTTGTCCGCTCCCGTCAGCGCGCGGTGCTCCGCCGGATTCCAGGCCTTCACGTCCAGCATGAAGCCCTCGGCGGCGGCGAGGATCCGGGGCCAGGCGGCGAGGGGCCGGCCGCCGTTCGTGTCGACGAGGCCGGGCAGCCCGCGCGCGCGCGAGCCCTCGAGGAGGGCGGCGAGAAAGTCGGGCTGGAGGGTGCACTCGCCGCCCGAGACCGTGAGGCCGCGGAGGAAGGGCCTGAAGCGCTCGATTTCGCCGAGGAGCTCGCCGACGGAAAGCCGGCGCGCGCGGGGCGAGCTGCCGAGGGCGCAGGCCGCGGCGCAGGCGCCGCAATCGCGGCAGCGCGCCTTTTCCCAGAGCGGCGGAAGGCCGGCGCCCGCGTCGGCGAGCGCGCCGGCGGGGCAGGCGGCCAGGCAGGCGCCGCAGCCCGCGCAGGCCGCGCGGGTCTCCGGATTGTGGCAATAGGAGCAGTCGAAGTCGCAGCCCTGGAGGAAGACGACGGCGCGGTTGCCCGGGCCGTCGACGGCGCTGAAGGGCAGGATCCGCGCGACGAGGCCGACCGGCTCCGCCGCCGCGCTCATTTCCTGACGGCCCGGTCGAGGACGCGGAGGTTGTCGAAGGCGCCCTTGCCGAGGACGGTGGCGCCGTTCGCGACGGCCTCGCCGCGGCGGAGCTTCTCCACCTCGGAGCGCTTGACGAGATAGCCCGTCACGCGGACCACGTCGGAGTCGGCGGCGTAGCAGGAGAAGTAGCGGCCGCCCGACGCGAAGAAGCCCTTCACCGCGTCCACGATCTGGCCGGGATTGGCCTTGGCCGTGGGCTCGAAGGCGAAGACGTCGCCGGCGCCGGCGACGAAGGGCGCGTGCAGGGGCGCGGAGCGCAGGAGCTGCTCGTGGAGGGGCGGCTCCTCGCCGATGGGCACCCGGCAGCCGTGCGACACGCCCGCGTCGGAGTCGATGCCGACCTGGGCGTGGAGGAGGGCGCGGCCGCCCGCGGCCACGAGTCCCGGGACGCGGTGCGCGGCGACGAGGCGGTCGATCTCGGCGAGCACGCGTTGGCCGATCTCGTCGGCCGCGCCGCCCCGGCCGAAGCGGTCCGCCGAGCCCGGGGCGGCGCCCGCGAGGGCGTTGGCGAGCTCCGCGAGGCCCACGAGGCCGAACATCGCGGTGAAGCGCGCCCGGTCGACGAGGCCCTCGGCCGCGAGGAAGGAGGAGGCGAAGAAGCCCGACTCCTCGAGGAGGAAGCGGCAACGTTCGTCGATGTAGGCGAGGGTCGCGGCGACGGCCTCCGCGAGGGGACCCGCCAGGAAGGCGCCGAGCTCGGGCCGGGCGCGGGTCGGGCCGGCGGAGCCCGCCGGGGCGGACGCGCCCGCCGCGCCCTCCGCGCCCGCCGCGGGGGCCGAAGCCCCGGGGATGCGGCGCTCGGCGAGCCGGGCGAGATTGAGGCGCACGAGGGTCAGGGAGCCGCCGCCGATCGGCAGGCCGTTGTAGCAGCTCGCGATGGCGTAGGGGCCGAGGCCGAGGGCCGCGAACTCCGCCTCGAAGCGGGGATGGTTCGCGAAGCTCGGCTTGGCGGTGTCGAGGGCGCAGGCCGCGGCGGCCTCCGCGAAGGCGTCGGGCGTCACCGCGGGGTCGTAGCGGAGGGAGAGGTTCGGCACGGCGCGTCCGGCCCCGCGCTGGTGGCGGAGGATGGCGCGGCCGACCGCGGTGGAGCGGGGGCCGAGGTCGGCGTGGCAGAAGGAATCCGGGTTGTCGCGGTCGATCTGCTCCATGAAGAGGCGGATGGCCTTGTCCGCGGCGGGCGAGAGTTCGCCGTCGGGCCCGAGGGCCGCGGGATCGGCCTCCACGAAAGGTTCGAGGAGGGCGTCGAGATCGCCGATCCAGACGGGATAGCCCGTGATCGAGGGGACGTGGCGGTAGATGCCGAGGAGGGCGAAGATCGCCTCGAGGAGGTCCTTCGGCGGTTCGACGCGGAGGAAGGCCGAGCCTCGTTCCAGGTAGGCGGCGTAGTCGGGCAGGATGTAGCGGGGTCGGTAGGGGGCCGGGCCCTCGTTGAGGTCGCAGACGATGCCCTCGTCGCGCAGCGCCTGCAGGGCGGGGGAAATGCGGAGGGGCGCGCTGCGCTCCTCCCCGAGCCGCGCGAGGGCGCTTAGCTTCTGGCGGTAGGTGAGGGTCGTGTCGCGGATGGTGTCGAGAACGGGATCCATGCGTCGCTCCTGGCGATGGAAGCCGCCGGCCGTCCCTTGGGACCGCGAGGCGCCCGCCATCGAAAGAATTTTTAACCGCTATGGGCCTTGATGCCGGTCCGACGCGCCGGTGCGGCGACTCTTCGGACTCGAGGCTGGAACCCCCTTCGTCCCGCCCGCATGCTGGCCACGGTTATTTATCGCCGCGACGCGCGATGTTGCTTCTATTTTACGATCGGCGGCGGGCATGATCAAGATGGGCACCACGGCGTCGCGGTGCTAATATATCAGGTGGATTTCTTTTGTCGCACGAAGTATAGTGCCGTGCTCGGCATTGTCGCGTGCGGAAGGAGCTCTTCCGCGAAATTTCGATTCCGCCGCCGCGCGGCGGGCAAGGAGGCGCACGGAAAGGTTTTGACGGACGCCGTTGGCGTCCCTTCCCTCATCCCAATGCCTATGGATTACCCCGAGTCCCCGCAGCTACCGTTTCCGCCAGCCGGAAGCCACGCGCGCGGGACCGATGGGCCGGCCGCGAAAGGGGCCGACCTCCCGTCACCTTGGAAAGGAGTATCCATGAACGACGCACTGCCCCGCGTCCCAAGGCCGGTCAACGAACCGGTCCTCGCCTACGCGCCCGGAAGTCCGGAGCGCGCCGCCCTCAAGGCCGAACTGGCCGCCATGCTCGGCAGGGAGTACGACATTCCCTTGGTCATCGGCGGCAAGGAGATCCGAACCGGCCGCACCGCCCCGATCCGGCGGCCCGACGCGCACGGCGAGATCCTGGGCCGCTATCACCAAGCCGGGGAGGCCGAAGCGACGCTCGCCGTCGAAGCGGCCCTGAAGGCCAAGGCCGAATGGGCCGACCTGCCCTGGGAGGAGCGCGCCGCCGTCTTCCTCCGCGCCGGGGAACTGGTCGCCGGCAAATACCGGGCGGCGCTCAACGCCGCCACGATGCTCGGGCAATCGAAGACCGTCCAACAGGCCGAGATCGACGCCGCCTGCGAGGTGGCCGATTTTCTCCGCTACAATCCGCGCTTCATGGAGCGCATCTACGCCGAACAACCGCGCAACGGTCCCGGCGAATGGAACCGCCTGTCCTATCGCCCCTTGGAGGGCTTCGTTTACGCCGTGACGCCCTTCAATTTCACCGCGATCGCCGCCAATCTCGCCGCGACTCCCGCGATGATGGGCAACGTGGTGTTGTGGAAACCGGCTTCCACCTCGATCCTCTCGAACTGGCTCCTGATGAAAATCCTCGAGGAGGCGGGCCTTCCGCCCGGGGTCGTCAACTTCCTGCCGGGAAGCGGCGCGGCGATATCGAAGGTGGTCTTTTCCCGGCCGGAATTCGCCGGCCTCCACTTCACCGGTTCGACCGGCGTCTTCAATTCGCTCTGGAAGCAGGCTTCGGACAATCTTTCGACGTATCGCGCCTATCCGCGCCTCGTCGGGGAGACGGGGGGCAAGGACTTCATCTTCCTCGATCCCTCCGCCGATCCGGAGGCAGCGGTCTGCGCGGCCGTCCGGGGCGCCTTCGAGTACCAGGGGCAGAAATGCTCGGCGGCGTCGCGCCTCTACGTGCCGCGCTCGATGTCGGCGGCCTTCCTCGGGAGGCTCTCCGCGGAGATCGCCTCCCTGCCCATGGGCGAGGTGACCGACTTCCGCAACTTCCTCGGCGCGGTGATCGACGAGGCGGCCTTCGACGGCATCGCGCCCTTCGTGGAGCGGGCGCGGGCCGGCGGCGGTCCCGCCGCGGGCGGCGCGGCCCGCGTGCTCGCCGGCGGCCGTTGCGACAAGTCGCGCGGTTATTTCATAGAGCCGACCCTGATCCTCGCCGAGGAGCCGCGCTACGAAACCATGGAGACCGAACTCTTCGGGCCCGTGCTCACGGCCCATGTCTACGACGACGCGGACATGGAGGCGGCCTATCGCCTCGTCGACTCGACCTCGCCCTATGCGCTCACCGGCTCCGTCTTCGCGCGCGATCGCGCCGTCATCGTCGAGGCGATGGACGGGCTGCGCGACGCCGCGGGCAACTTCTACGTCAACGACAAGCCCACCGGCGCGGTCGTCGGCCAGCAGCCCTTCGGCGGCGCGCGCGGCAGC
>DAINBW010000257.1:0-4940 GCA_036732745.1 Spirochaetales bacterium
CGCGGCCGCCGGCGATGGGTCCGACGGCCCCCTTAGGCGGCGGCTCGGCGGCGCCGGCCGGTTCGGCGCCCCGCGCCGCGGCGCACGCAGGTCCCGCCGGTTCGGCTAACGCGCGGAGGCGGGGTCCCAGCCGATCGTCCGGTCGGAAAAGAGCGCCTCCACGGCGGCCACGTACTCCGCGCGGGTGAAGCGCGGCGTGAAGGCGGCCTTCGCCGCGAGGGCTCCGGCGCCGCCCCCGCGCATGAGCGAGAGGGCAGTCCGCGCCAGCACGAGGGCGGGCAGGACATAGGCGCGCCGGAGGTCGGAGGGCTCGAAGTCCGCGCCGTGGATTGCGCCCCTGAAGCCGGAGAAGCCGAGCTGGCAGGTAGGGACGACGGAGGCGACGTCGCCGATGTCGTCGGAGGCGAAGGCCGCGTCGGCGAAGTCGACCTGCTCCCGCGGCAGCTCGGCCAGGGCGGCGCGGCCGAGATGCTCGCCGAGGGCCGGGGAGGGACGGAAAGGTTGGTAGCCGGGCAGGTCCTCGATGCGGACTCGCGCGCCGACGGCGACGGCCCCGGCCGCCAGGGCGCGGTCGACCTTGGCGGAGGCGTCGCGTATCGCGTCGAAGCTCGCGCCGCGGACGTAGGTCTCGAGCACCGCGCGGTCCGGCACGGTGTTGACGACGGTCCCGCCCTCGCGGAGGATCGGGTGGACGCGGATGTGGTCGTCATCGCGGAAGGTCTCGCGCTGGGCGTGGATGGCGAGTTGGGCGATCGCGGCGGCGTTGAGGGCGTTGACGCCGAGCTCGGGCCAGGCGCCGGCGTGGGCGCTCTTGCCGAGGAAGGTGGCGCGCTTGCCCATGAAGCCGTTCAGGGTCCCGTTGACGGTGGCCGTCCGCGCCTCCCCGTCGGGCATCGAGTGGTACTTGAGGACGGCGGCGGCGCGGTCGAAGGCCCCGAGGCGGATGAGCTCCTGCTTGCCGGAGAAGAGGCGGATCTCGCCCTTCGCCCGCAGGCCCAGGCGATAGTCGAGATCGACGTACTCCTCGGCGGGGGCGCCGAGGAAGACGAGGCGGATCCCCTCCTTCTCCGCGACGCCCGAACGGGCGAGGGCGCGGAACACCGACAGCATGATCGCCATCTGCGCGCCGTGGCCGCAGGAATGCGCGATGCCGCCGGGAGCGCCGAGAGTCGGCAACGCGTCCATGTCGGCGACGAGGAGGAGCTCGGGGCCGCCTTCGGGCCCGACCGAGCCGCGAACGCCGGTCACCGCGAGGCCGGTCTCCACCTTCGCGCCCGCGGCCTCGAGCTCCTCGGCGGCGAGGGCGGCGGTCTTCCACTCGCGGAAGCCGGGCTCGGGCATGGCGCGGAAACGCTCGCCCAGGGCGACGATGCGCCCTTCCTCGGCGCGCAGGCTTTCTACGATGGTGTCGCTGGCATCGCTCATGATCGCTCCTCGAGGCGGCTTTTGCCGCTGCTTCAGTCCAGTATATTGCCAAAAACTCCACTTTCGCAATTGACAAGAAAGAAATCTTCACAAAGAATAGCAGGAAGCGATCCGAGCCGATCAGCGACCCGCCTCGCCCCAATAGCCTAACCCCAGGAGTCCACCGTATGAAGCGAACCCTCGCCGTATGCTTCGCCCTCCTCGCGATCTTCGCCGCCCTGCCCCTCGCCGCGCAGGCCAAGCCCGCGAGCGTCTTCCTCCTCATCTCCGGCTCCCTCGGAGACAAGGGTTTCAACGACTCGGCCAAGGCCGGCCTCGACATGATCAAGCAGAAGTTCGGCGACAAGGTCACGGTCAAGTACACCGAGCTCGGCGCGGACACCGCCAAGTACGCGCCCGCCCTCGAGGACGCCGGCGCCGAAGGCTACACGGTCGTCCTTTGCTCGAACAACTTCAACAACGCCGTCTCCGAGGTCGCCGCGCGCTACCCGAAGACCCTCTACGTCATGTACGACGGCTGGATCAAGGACGAGATCGCCAACGTCCACTCGATCATGTACAAGAACTCCGAGGCCGGCTATCTCGCCGGCGCCCTCGCCGGCATCATGACCCAGGCCAAGGGCGACGCGAAGCTCAATCCCGAGCACGTCGTCGGCTTCCTCGGCGGCCGCGACATCACGGGCATCAACGACTTCCTCGTCGGCTTCATCGCCGGCGCCCAGAAGACCGACCCCGCCGTCAAGGTCATCTACAACTACGTCAACTCCTTCACCGACACCGCCAAGGCCAAGGACCAGGCCCTTCTCCAGTACGGCACCTACAAGGCCGACGTCATCTACCACGCGGCCGGCCGCGCGGGCCTCGGCCTGTTCGACGCCGCGGCGGAGACGGGCAAGTACGCGATCGGCGTCGACACCGACCAGGCCGCCCTCTTCGGCAACGAGCCCGCGAAGTCCGGCCTAATCCTCACCTCGACGATGAAGCGCGTCGACCTCACCCTCTTCTCCGCCGTCCAGCGCATCCTCGCCGGCGAGAAGCTCGGCGGGCAGAAGGTCTACGTGGGCGCCGCCGAGGGCGTCATCGCCTACGCGCCCTTCAACAAGGCCATCCCCGCCTCCGTCCAGAAGCAGCTCGACGCCGTCATCGCCGACATCAAGGCCGGCAAGGCCAAGATCCCCTCCGCCTTCTCGATGAGCGCCGACGAGATCAACAAGCTCCGCGACGCCGTCAACGCCGCCAAGAACTAAGGCGGTCCCGAGCCCTCCCGCCCGAAGCGAGCCGCGAGGCGGAAGGGCGAGGACGGCCTAGGCCCGGGACGGACGATTCCGTTCCGGGCCTCTTCATATCAGGAGGTCGATACGTCGGACTACATACTGGAAACCCGGGCCCTTACGAAGGTCTACGGGAACGGCACCGCCGCGAACAAGCTCGTCGACTTTTCGCTCCGGCGTGGCGAAATCCTCGGGCTCGTCGGCGAGAACGGCGCGGGGAAGTCCACGCTGATGAAGCAGCTCTACGGCGCGGAGGCGCCCACCTCGGGCCAACTCCTCCTCGACGGCAAGCCCGTCTCCTTCTCCTCGTCCCAGGACGCGATAGACGCCGGAATCGGCATGGTGCACCAGCACTTCATGCTCGTGCCCTCCTTAAGCCTCGCGGAGAACCTCGTCCTCGGCAAGGAGCCCAAGCGCCGGGGCAGCCGCTTCTTCGACCTGGAGGAGGCGACGCGCGTCACCGAGGAGCTCGCCGCGAAGTACAATCTCAAGGTCCACGCCCGCGCCCGCGTCGTCGACGTGTCGGTGTCGATGCGTCAGAAGCTCGAGATTCTCAAGGCCCTCTACCGCGGCGCGCGGGTCCTCATCCTCGACGAGCCGACCGCCATGCTCACGCCCCAGGAGACCGACGAGCTCTTCGTGGAGCTCAAGGAGCTCCGGGCCCACGGCCACACGGTCGTCTTCATCAGCCACAAGCTCGGCGAGGTCTTCAGGCTCTGCGACCGCGTGAGCGTCATGCGCGACGGCCGGATGATCGCGACCCACGACATCGCCGACGTCGACCACCAGGCGATCTCCAACGAAATGGTCGGGCGCGAGGTCAAGCTCACCCTCGACAAGGCCAAGGCGCGCCCGAAGGAGGTCCTCCTCAAGGCCCGGGACCTCTCCTACGTCGACGACTTCGGCGTCACGATGGTCGACCGCGTCTCCTTCTCCCTGCGCTCGGGCGAGGTCCTGGGCGTGGTCGGCGTCGACGGCAACGGCCAGTCGGAGCTCGTGCGCATCCTCGCCGGGCTCGACCGCACGCTCACGGGAAGCGTGGCCGTCAAAGGCATCGACGTGACGAACGCGAGCCCGCGGCGCGTGCGGCGCGCGGGGGTCGCCCACGTCGCGGAGGACCGCATGACGGTCGGCGCGGCCCTGCCCGCGAGCATCGAGGACAACCTCCTCGCCGACCGCTACGCGAAGCCGGCCTTCTCCAAGCGGAGCGGCTTCATGCGCCCGGCGGAGATGAGCCGGGCCTCGCGCGAAATCGTCCAACGCTTCGACATCCGCTGCGGCTCCGAGCGGCAGCCCGTGGCCAGCCTCTCGGGCGGCAACATGCAAAAGGTCGTCGTCGGCCGCGAGTTCACCGCCGAGGCCGACGTGCTCCTGGTCTCGCAGCCGAGCCGCGGCGTCGACGTCGGCGCCATCGAGTTCCTCCACCGCCGCATCGTGGACATGCGCGACGCGGGAAAGGCCATCCTCCTCGTCTCCTCCGACCTCACCGAGGTCATGTCCCTCTCGGACAGCCTCGTGGTGATGAGCGAGGGCAGGATCGTCGCCTACTTCCCCGAGGCGGGCGCCGTGACGGACAAGGAACTCGGCCTCTACATGCTCGGCCTCAAGCGCCAGGGCGACGAAGAAATCCGGAGGGTCCTCCATGAATAGCGACACCAAGGCCGGGGACGCGGGAAGCCCGGCCCCCGCGAAGCCGCGGAGGCGCGGCCCCATCGGGGCTACCAAGCTCTTCTTCACCGACCGCGACAAGCTCGAGCCCGCGCTCGTCAGCTCCCTCGCCGTCGTCTTCTCCGTCGCGGCGGGCATCGGGCTCATCTTCCTCGTGAGCAAGGACCCGGTCCAGTCCACGAAGAACTTCCTCCTCGGTCCGGTCCTGCGCACCTACAACGTGTACTACACGATGATCGCCATGGTGCCCATCACCTTCACGGGCCTGGCGCTCTGCATCATCTACCAGTCCAAGTACCTCTCCCTCATCGTCGACTCCTGCTTCTACATGGGCGCCGTCGTCGCGACGGCCATCGGCGTCAACTGGGTCCTGCCGGGCGTCGTGCACCCGATCGTCGCGATGCTCGTCGCCGGCCTCGTGGGCGGCATGATCGGCCTCCTCCCCGCCATCCTCAAGATCAAGTGGCGCGCGAACGAGCTCGTCTCCTCCCTCATGCTCAACTACGTCTTCTATTTCCTCGGCAGCTTCTTCATCCTCTACTTCCTCCGCGACCGCGACCAGGCCATCCTCGCCTC
>DAINBW010000258.1:0-4935 GCA_036732745.1 Spirochaetales bacterium
GCCGAGTTCGGCGAGGAGGGCGGCCAGCCAGGCCGGCTCTCCGGGATAATCCTCAAGGAAGAGCTGGACGACGGAGAATTCCCCGGCGTCGACGCGGCCCACGGCGGCGAGGAAGGCAACGGTGCCCGAACCGCCGGAAAGCCCGGTCGTCTCGAGATCGAAGAAGCGCAACCTCGCCGCGGGTATCGATTCCGCATCGCCCTGCGGCGGGGACTCCGCCGCGGCTGCCCCGGCCGCGGCTGCCCCGGCCGCGAGGGCGCGGGCCGCGGCGGCGCGGGGCGCGAGGGCGCGGGCCCCGGCCGGGGCGCCGCCGGCCCCGAGCGGGGAGGTCCGGCCCCGCGAAGCGGCGAAGGAACGAAGCTCGAAGGGCCGCGGATCGATGGAATCGGGCAGGTCGAGGGGACGGCGAAGCTCCCTCCGCCAAACGAAATCAGCCAACTTCTCCCAGCCGTCGAGGGAGGCGGGCGGACCCGCTTCCGGCGGAGGGACGGCGCCTTCGGCCTCCGCGGGAGCCCGGGAGGGCTTCGCGGGCGAGCCCGGGGCGCGGTCGGGGCCGAGCTCGCGCAGGCGCGCCAGCCGCGACTTAAGGTTGCCGGCCATCCCCTTCCTCCGGATCGCGCGGCTTCGCCGCCGCCGAGGGGGCCAAGGCGGCGAGCAGCGCCCGCACCTCGGCCTTGACCCGCCGGCCGTCCCGGGCGGCGCCGGGTGAGCCGGCCTCGCCGAAGTCGACGCCGACGCAGGAGGGGCAGCCGTCTTCGCAGGGGCAGGCGCCGAGCCGCTCCAGGGCGGCCGCGACGGCCGAATCGAGGAGGCCCGAAAGTCCCTCGGCGAGGCCGGTGCCGCCCGGATAATGGTCGAAAAAGTAGATGGCGGGGAGCCCGAAATGCGGATCGCGGACGCGCTCCGCGAGGCCGATGTCGCGGCCGTCGCACATGAGGAAAACGGGCGCGAGGTCGTGGATGAGGCGGCCGGCGCCGGCGAGCAGCGCCGCCTTGGCGCCCTCCGGCGCCGCGGCGACGAGATCGCCCGCGCGCGTGCCGGGCGGGAACAGGAGGACGAGGCTCCTCGTCTGCATCTCCTCCGGCGGGAGGTTGATCTCGCCGTAGCCGACATTTTCGTGGCTGTGGAAACGGAGTTTCTTGTACTTTTCCGCCTCGGTGCGGACCAGTATGTCGCCGAGGACCCAGGCCGCGCGGTCTTGGGCGGCGCCCGCGGGTGCGACTGCGCCCGCGGCCGCCGCGGTGCCCGAGGCTTCCATAGTACCCGCGGCCTCCCCGCCAGCGAGGACGCCGCGCTCGTCCTCCGTGAGGACGGCTATGTCGGTCTTGACGACGGCATCGGTCCAGTAGTCCACCTCCCGCTCCTCGACGAAGCAGGTCTTGTGCTCGAGGTCGAGCTTTTGGACCTTGTACTGGCGCCCGAGATGGATGTAGACCGCGTCGTCGAAGATGAGCTCCTTGGCGCTCGGCCGGTCCATCTCGCCGATGACCCGCGCGCCGCCTCCCGTGCGGTCGACGATGACGACGTTGTCGGCCGTGGCGGAGCGCAGCGAGATTTTTTCGCTCGGGTAGCCCGCGGCGGACCAGTACCAGCGGCCACCGGTCAACCGGACGAGGCCTTCCTCCTCGAGGAAGGAGAGCGCAGCCTCCGTCGCCTCCGAGCCCGAGGCGCCGAAGGAGTCGCCCTCCGCGAAGGGGAGCTCGAAGGCGGCGCACTTGGCGTGGTCGGCGTAGATGTAGGGATTGTCGGCGTCGACGCGGGCCGATTCGGGGCTGCGGCCGAAAAAGTACTCGGGATGGGACAGGATGAACTGGTCGAGGGGCGCGGAGGAGGCGACGAGGAAGGCGACCGAGACCGTGCCGCGGCGCCCCGCCCTGCCCGCCTGCTGCCAGAAGCTCGCGAAATTGCCGGGGAAACCGGCGACGACGGCCGCGTCCAGGCCGCCGATGTCGATGCCGAGCTCGAGCGCGTTGGTGGAGACGACGCCCTGGATGGAACCCTCCCGGAGACCGCGCTCGATGGCGCGGCGCTCGCTCGGCAGGAGGCCCGAGCGGTAGGGGCTGACCTTGATGCGCGAGTTGTCGGTGTAGAGGTTGGCCAGGGCCGAACTGATGTAGGAGGCGATGAGCTCGACCTTGAGGCGCGAGCGGGCGAACAGGATGGTTTTGACGCCCTTGCGGAGGAGGATGAGGGCGAGCTTTTCGGATTCGGTCGCCGTGCTCTTGCGGATGCCTTGGACCGGGTCGAGGAGTGGCGGGTTGTAGAAGACGACCCGGCGCTCGCCGCGGGGGGCGCCGTTCTCGGTTATCGCGCGCACCGGTCCCTCGACAAGGGCGCCGGCGAGCTCCGCCGGGTTGCCGATCGTCGCGGAGCAGAGGATAAAGGTCGGATGGGCGCCGTAAAAGGCGGCGACCCGCTTGAGGCGCCGGATGACGTTGGCGACGTGGCTCCCGAAGACGCCGCGGTAGGCGTGCATCTCATCGATGACGACATAGCGCAGGCCGGAAAAAAACCGGATCCACTTCGCGTGGTTCGGGAGGACGCCGGAGTGGAGCATGTCCGGGTTCGTGATGACGATGCGGCCCGTGTCGCGGGCGGCGACCCGCAGGGAATCGGGCGTATCGCCGTCGTAAGTGTAGATCTTGACCGGCAGCGAGCCGCCGAGCGCCACCTCGTTGAGCTCGGCCTGCTGGTCCTGGGAGAGGGCCTTGGTCGGGAAAAGGTAGAGAGCGCGGGCTTCGCCCTCCTCAAGCAGGGTCTGGACGACGGGAAGGTTGTAGCACAGGGTCTTGCCGCTCGCGGTCGGCGTCACGACGACGACGCTTTCCCCCGCGCGGACCGCGTCATAGGAGGCGCGCTGGTGGGTATAAAGGCGATCGTAGCCCTTGGCGGCAAGTGCCTTCCGGAGCGAGGCGTCGAGGTCGTCCGGCAGGGGAGCCCAAGAGGCGTCCCGCGCGGGCACGGATTCGACATGGACCACACGGGGCGCGATGTCCGGATCGGCGAGGATTTCGTCGATGAAGGTTCTGGCGGAAGCGGGATTCATGACCTATAATCTTAATCTAAACACATCCCTTCGTAAACGAGGGAAAGCGGAGCTAGGAGACCAACGTGCCGAAAGTGCTTTCGATCGTGCTCGGCGGGGGCAAGGGAACCCGCCTGTTCCCCCTTACCAAGGACCGCGCCAAGCCGGCCGTTCCTTTCGGCGGGAAATACCGCATCGTCGACATACCCATCTCGAACTGCATCAACTCGGGATTCCGGCAGATCTACATCCTGACGCAGTTCAACTCGGCCTCCCTCCACCTTCACCTGGCCCGCACCTACAGCTTCGACACCTTCTCCCGCGGCTTCGTGGAGATCCTGGCGGCCGAGCAAACCCTCGTCCACTCGGGCTGGTACGAGGGCACGGCGGACGCCGTCCGCAAGAACCTCATGCACTTCCGGCCGCAGAACCCGAGCCACTACCTCATCGTCTCCGGCGACCAGCTCTACCGCATGGACCTGGCCGACATGTTCAAGCGCCACGTCGAGTCCGGTTGCGGCCTCACCATCGCCTGCACCTCCGTGAGCCGCGAGGAGGCGAGCCAGCTCGGCATCATGCGCGTGGACGAAAAGAGCAAGATCGTCGAGTTCATGGAAAAGCCGGGCCCGACCAAGGACATCTCGAACTACAAGATTCCCGCCGAGCTCCTCGAGGACCGCCGCACCGGCGGCAAGGACTTCCTGGCGAGCATGGGCATCTACATCTTCGACGCCGAGCTCATGGAAAAGGCCCTCCAGAACGACGAAAACGACTTCGGCAAGGAGATCATCCCGACAATCCTCTCCTCCATGCCGGTCAACGCCTACGTCTTCAACGGCTACTGGGAGGACATCGGAACCATCAAGTCCTTCTACGAGGCCAACCTCGACCTCGCCTCCATCAATCCCCAGTTCAACTTTTACGACGAGGAACGGCCGATCTACACGCACAAGCGCAACCTGCCGGCCTCCAAGCTGAACTACTGCACGCTGAACCAGGCCCTGACGGCCGACGGTTGCATCATCACGAACGCCGGGATCAACCACTCCATCGTCGGCGTGCGCACCATCATCGAATCGGGCGCGAACCTGGACGGCGTGGTCTGCATGGGCGCCGACTATTACGAGAACGAGGTCCAAAAGGCGGCCAACGCCTACAAGGGCGTGCCGAACCTCGGCATCGGCGGGGGCTGCATCATCAAGGGCGCCATCATCGACAAGAACGCGCGCATCGGCGAGAACTGCCGCATCGGCATCGACGCGATGGACCGTCCCGACGGCGAGTACGGTACGCATTACGTCGTCGACGGCATCATCGTGATCCCAAAGGGCGGCGTGATTCCCTCCGGAACGGTGATCTAGGCGGCCGCGGCCGCCTCAGCGGGAGAGGACGCGATAGCGGCCTTCCTCCCCGGAGATGCGGCCCGTCACGAGCCAGTAGGTCTTGCCCGCGTCGAGGTAGCGCTCCAGGCGGGCGTCCGTCCCGAGTTCCTCCACGTTCGAACCGAGATCCACCCCCTCCTCGCCGTACAGGGCGAGGAGGACCCTGCCCCCCTTCGCGTCGGCCATGAACACACGCTTCCCCGGCTTGTCCGGCTTGATCCGGAGCGCCAGGAAAAGCGGCTCGGGATCCACCGGGAGTCCTTCCGCAAAGAGGTCAAAGCCGAGATAGCGTTCCGGGGGCGTATTGCCCTTGGGAATGAATTTCTCCATGCCGACCAGGATGGCTTCCGCGACCGTAGGAGGGGGCGCAAGGCCGGCGAGGGGGGAAGCGGCGCTTGCCGCCCCCGGACCGAGCTCGAATAGCTCTCCCCGCGCGCCGAGGAACCACAGCCCGCCGCCCGCGACCACGGCGCCGGAGGCCGCCAAGAAGGCCGCGCCGCCATCCCGCTGGTCGCCGGCCGACAGGGC
>DAINBW010000259.1:0-4926 GCA_036732745.1 Spirochaetales bacterium
ACCTACTTCGCGTCGAAGGAAGTCTTCTACGCCGAGATCATCGAGACGGTTGGCAGGCAGGTCCGCGGCTTCATCGCGCGGAACCTGGCCCCGGCCACCCCGGCCGCCGCGACCACCACGGCCGCCGCGACCAGGCCGCTCAACCGCCTCGAGCGCGAGCTCCGCGGCCTCTGGCTCTGGCTCGTCTACCTGTCCATCGACAAGGACTGCTACGCGATCGTGCGCGAGGCCGAGTTCGTCCTGCCGGACGCCGTGCGCGACTACTACGGCCGCTTCGTCGCGGGCTACCGCAAGAATCCCGAGGGCAACGCCGCGCCGGGCTCGGGAATCGACGACGGCACGGCGATCGAGTTCCTGCTCGGCGTCGCGCACTACGCGGGCATCGAGGTCGCCTTCGACGAGTCGCCGGTCAACGCGCGCGCCGTCGTCGAGACCATCGGCCGCTACCTCCAGCGCGGCTTCTCCGAATACCTTTCCTAGGGAGGCGTCATGGCCAAGGCCAGGATCGTCGGCACGGGCAGCTACGCGCCCGGGGAGCCGATCGGCAACGAAGAACTGAAGCGTCTCGCCCGCGTCGAATTCGACGCGGAAAAGCTCGAGGCGAAAATCGGCATCAAGGCGCGGCACGTCGCTCGGCTGCGCGGCACGGGCGAGACGACCGCCGACTTCGCGGAGAAAGCCGCGCGGGCCGCCCTGGCCGACGCGGGCGTCGGGGCGGAGGAGGTAGGCCTCTTCATCGTCGCCACCGACACGCCCGAGTACGTCTCGCCCGCGACCTCGATCCTCCTCCAGGGCCGGCTCCAGGGCGGCGAGGCCGAGTCCTTCGCCTTCGACGTCGGCGCCTCCTGCGCCAGCTTCGTGAGCGCCCTCGACGCGGCGGCGCGGATCCTGGCGACCGACGCCTCCCGGCGCTACGCCCTCGTCGTCGGCGTCTATGACATGCCCGCCTACGCGCGCGAGGGTGACGCCTTCGCCTGGTCCATCTTCGCCGACGGCGCGGGCGCGGTCCTCCTCGAGCGGAGCGGCGACGGGGAAGGCGCCGGCTACGTGGACGGCGTCTTCCGGACCGACGGCACCCAGTGGAACTACGTCGGCGTCTACGCGGGCGGGACGCGGAAACCCGTGACCCGGGAACTCCTGGACGCGGGCACCTACGGCCTCGAGCTCCTCCAGCGGCTGCCCGGCGACCGCAACGTGAAACTCTGGCCACCCCTCGTGCGCCGCCTCCTCGACAAGGCCGGCGTCGGCCTCAACGCGGTGGACCACTTTATTTTCACGCAGATCAACCGCTCCGTGATCGAGGAGGTCATGGGCCTCCTCGGGCGGCCGATGTCCGACACGACCTGCGTCATGGACCGATTCGGCTACACGGGCTCGGCCTGCGTGCCGATGGCGCTCGACGCCGCCCGGCGCGGGGGAAGGGTCAAAAAGGGCGACCTCGTCGTCCTCGTCGCCTCGGGAGCCGGCTTCGCCGTCGGCGCGAACCTCGTTCGCCTATAACGACTGACACACGCCAAGGAGAGCGACATGGGTTGGGAAGAGATCTACAAGAGCAAGCTGACGGGCGTGGACGAGGCGGTCGCGCTCATCAAGAGCGGCGACGACGTCATCGTCGCGCAGTGCGCGTCGGAGCCCCAGGGCTGCATGTCGCGCTTCCACACGATCGCCGACCGGGTCGAGGACGTGCGCGTCTTCTCCGTCCTCACGCTGAAGCCCTACGACTTCTACATGAAACCCGAGATGCGCGGCCATTTCGAACTCGCGTCCTGGTTCCACGCGCCCGGGTCGCGGGCGGCCCTCAAGGCGGGGGCGGGCACCGTCACCTACGTGCCGAACATGCTGCACCGCTCGGCCACGGACCGCATCCACGCGCGGAAGCCGGACATCTTCTTCGGCACCTGCACGCCCCCGGACCGGCACGGCTACGTGTCGCTCTCCCTCGGCATCACCTACGAAAAGGACATCATCGACGCGGCCAAGACCGTCGTCCTCGAGGTCAACCCGCGGCTGCCGCGCACCTTCGGCGACACGCAGATCCACGTCTCCCGCGCGGACCGCTTCGTCCTCCACGAGCAGGAGGTCCCCACCCTCCCCGCCCCCTCGCCGGGCGCGACCGACCTCGCGATAGGCGGCCACATCGCGGAGCTCGTGGAGGACGGCTCCACCATCCAGCTCGGCATCGGCGGCATCCCGAACGCCGCCGCCCTGGCCCTGCGCGGCAAGCGCGACCTCGGCGTCCACACGGAGATGCTCGTCGACTCGATGATGGAGCTCTACGAGATGGGCGTCATCACGAACGATCGGAAGTCCCTGGCGCGCGGCAAGTTCGTCTGCACCTTCGCGATGGGCTCGCGCAAGCTCTACGACTGGCTCGACGACAACGTGGCGGTCCAGTTCGAGCGCGGCCGCTGGGTCAACGATCCCGCCGTGGTGCGCCAGAACTCGAAGATGGTCTCCATCAACACCTGCCTCATGGTCGACCTCACCGGCCAGGTCGCGAGCGAATCCATCGGCCCCGCCCAGTACTCCGGCACCGGCGGCCAGTCCGACACGGCGATCGGCGCCGTCGAGGGGCTCGACGGCCTCGGCAAGTCGATCATCGCCTGCTACAGCACCGCCAAGGAGGGCACGGTTTCGACCATCGTGCCGATGCTGCCCGAGGGCAGCGCCGTCACCCTCCACCGCGCGAACGTGGACCACGTCGTCACCGAGCACGGCGTCGCGCGACTGCGCGGCCGCACCGTGCGCGAGCGGGTGCGCGAACTCGTCGCCGTGGCGAATCCCGCCTTCCGCTCCGAGCTCGAGGCCCAGGCCCGCAAGCTCGGTTACCTTTAGGGGAAAGCCCCACGACAGGAAAAATCACGGGAGGAAACAATGGGAAGCATCAAGACCATGCCGGGCATCGTGTCGAGGATGGTCGACACCCCGCGCCTCAGGATCCACGCTCTTCTCTCCGGACCGGAGGACGGCATTCCGGTCATCTTCGTCCACGGCAACGCCTCGAGCTCCACCTTCTGGGAGGAAACCATGCTCGCGCTGCCTCCAGGCTACCGGGGCATAGCCCCCGACCTCCGCGGCTACGGCGACACCGAGGACCGGCCCATCGACGCCACGCGCGGCCTCAAGGACTGGGCCGAGGACATCCTCGCGCTCGCGGAGGCGATGGGGCTCCTCTCCTACCACCTCGTCGGCCACAGCCTCGGCGGCATGCTCCTCTTCACCCTGGCCCCGATGGCCGGCAAGGCCGTCAGGTCCCTCACCCTCGTGGCTCCCGGCTCGCCCTACGGCTTCGGGGGGACGAGGGACCTCGCGGGCAGGCCCTGCTGGCCGGACTACGCGGGCTCGGGCGGCGGCCTCGTCAACCCCGAATTCGCCCGTCTCATGGGCCTCAAGGACCGCGGGAGCGACAATCCCCAGGCCTCGCCCCGCGTCGTCATGAACTCGTTCTACTGGAAGCCTCCCTTCAAGGCGGCGCGCGAGGAGGAGCTCCTTTCCTCCCTCCTCAGCGAGAAGGTCGGCCCCGAGCGCTACCCGGGCGACGCGACGCCCTCGGCGAACTGGCCGAACGTCGCGCCCGGACGCCACGGCCCCCTCAACGCGGCCTCGGCCAAGTACGTCGGGGACTCCGTGGAGCGCTTCGTCGCGATGTTCGGCAAGCCGCCCGTCCTCTGGGTGCGCGGAGCCGACGACCAGATCGTCGGAGACGCCTCGCTCTTCGACATCGGGACGCTCGGCAAGCTCGGCGCCGTGCCCGGCTGGCCCGGGGAGGAGGCCTACCCGCCCCAGCCCATGGTCGGTCAGACCCGCGCCGTCCTCGAGGCCTTCAAGGTCGCCGGCGGCCGCTACGAGGAGCTCGTCTACCCCGACTGCGGCCACAGCCCCTTTATCGAGAGGCCCGCGGACTTCGCGGCCGCCCTCGCCCGCCATCTCGGCTCTGCACGATAGGCGAAACAGCTATTTCCGGCCTGCCCCCGCGGAACCCCGCGGGGGCTTCCTTTCCGCCGCCCTGGCGGCGCGCTCGGCCGTCCCGAGCCGCGCCATCCGCGCGATGAGCCCGGCCGGAAGGGCCTCGCCGAGGGGGGCGGGAAGCGGACGGAGACGCATTCGCCCCTTGTGCGGCGGGCGCTCCGGGTCCATGATGGGAGGGATGTTCACCGACGCCCACCTCCACTTCATCGACCTCGCCGAACGCGATCCCCTATTCGCCGCCGCCTACGCGGAGGGTTCCTACCTCGCCTGCGCGGCGAGCCACGACGAGCCCGAGTTCCTGGCGACCGAGGCCCTGGCGGCGCCGCCGCCGGCGGGAGCGGGCCTGCGCTTCGCGGCGAGCTTCGGCATCCACCCACAGTGGGCCGTCTGGAAGAACGCCGACTTCCTGGCGGAGCTCTGCGCCGCGGGAAGGATCGCCGCCGTCGGCGAGGCCGGCTTCGATTTCTTCGGCGACCGCCCCGAGCGCGTCCGGAACGAGGAGAACCTCAAGGCGCAGCGCGCGGTCTTCGAGTTCCAGCTCGGGCTCGCGCGGCGCCATGGCTTGCCGATGGTGCTCCACGTCCGCAAGGCGACGGATCTCGTCTTCGCCTACGCCAAGGAACTCGCGGCGCTTCCCGCCGTCGTCATGCACTCCTACTCCGGTACGGCCCGCGAGGCCGCCGACCTCCTGGCGCGGGGCGTGCCGGCGTTTTTCTCCTTCGGAGCGGCCTTGGCCAACGGCCACAAGCGCGCGATCGAAGCCTGCGCCGTCCTGCCGGCGGACCGGCTCCTCGCGGAGACCGACGCGCCCTGGCAGCCGCCCCGCGGCGAGCCCTTCTGCAGGCTCGAGCACATAACGCTCGTCATCGGGGCCATGGCCGGCGCGCGGGGCGTCGACCGGGCGGCGCTCGAGGAGGCGCTGGCGGACAACTTCGGCGCGGCCTACCCGGCGGCGGC
>DAINBW010000260.1:0-4925 GCA_036732745.1 Spirochaetales bacterium
GCCGCTTGTGGCCTTCCCGGAGAAGGGCGCGGGTCTCGAGCTCGATCTCGTCGAGGGAAAGGCTCCGCCGTTCGATGGCGCGGTTGGCCGAGCGGAAGGAGCAGTAGAGGCAGTCGTTCGAACAGCGGTTCCCGAGGTAGAGCGGCGCGAAGAGCACCATGCGCCTGCCGTAGATCCGTTCCTTCGCCTCGCCGGCGGCGGAAAGGAGCTCGGCCTCGAGCTCCTCGTCCTCGACGTTGAGGAGGACGGCCGCTTCCCCGGCGTCCAAGCCGCCGAGCAGGCGCGCCTTGGCGAGGACGGCGCGCACGCGGTCCGGCTCCGGCCTCGCGGCCGCGATGAGGTCCCTGATCCCGTCCGGATCGATGAAACTAGTCGTCTTTCCTTGATTCGCCACGCTCGTCCTCCCGGTATGCGGTGAGGACGGACTTGACCTTGACACCAGGCACCTTGCCGAGCTTGCCGGTAAGGGCGCCGATGTCGTCGGTGTCTCCCTCGACGACGAGGGAGATGAGGGCAACGCCCCGATCGCGCATGGGCAGGCCAAGACGCGCGTCGACGAGTCGCGAGTAATCCGAAAGCAGCGAATTGACGCGGGGAACGCTCGTCTCTTCCTCGACGAGGACGGCGACGATGCCGAGCCGCTTTTCCATCAGAACTCTCCTCTGGATCAGTTCGCCGCGGGAACTCGCCCGCGTTCGGGGCACCTCGAGCTGGATCAATCCGTCTCTCAGTGTCGTGCGGCACGCCGCCAAGCGGCGCGCCGTGGCCCCATATTGGATAGTTTTATAGCGATTGTCAAGCATGATCCGCGAGGGGCAAACTCCGCGCCGCGAAGGTTCCGGCCCACCGGGACCCGGGGCCCGATCCGGGCTACCCGAGCGCCGGCCCCCCGTCCATCTCCGCGACCAGGAAGGCCAGGAAGCCGAGAAGCCCCTCGGGCGTCCTTTCGTCCGCGCGGAGGGCGGCGAATTCGATCTCGATCGCGGCCCGCAGGGGCACGATGCCGGTCTCCTCGTACTCGACGAGCTCGTCGACGAGCCGGAAGGCGGCCGCCGCGAGGCTCCTGCCCGCGGCCTCCGGCGAATCCCTGAGTTCGGCCAACGCGCGCTCGAAGGCGTCGAAGCGCGCGGGCAGCGCGGGATCGCGCGCCGCGAGGGCGCTCCGCGCCAGGACGCGCAGGCGCGCGTACTTCCGCCGTTCCTTGTCGTGGCGCGGCGTCTTGGGAAAGCCCGCCTTGAGGAGGGCGGCGAGGTCGGCGTGGAAGACGGCCCGGTCGAAGGCCCGCCGCGTCGCCGCGGTGGAGCGGAAGGCCGAGGCCCCGCCGCTCCGGCCCGCGCCGCGGCCGCCTTCCGGCCCGCCGCCGCGCCCTTCGCCGCGCCCCCCGCCCGAGTCGAGGTAGAGGAGGGCGGCCTCGTACTCGGCGCGGGCGCGGATGAAATCCTCGCTCCGTCCGCCCGCCCCCCCGAGGTCGGGGTGGGTCGCGAGGGCGAGCGCGCGGAAGGCGGACTTGAGCTCGTCCACCGAGGCGATCCCGCCCCCCTCGATGAGGCGGATGAAGCGGTTCGGCATCGGGCGGGGCTAGAGCGCGTTGTCGAAGTTGCCCGACTCGATGTCCTTGAAGTAGCGGACGGTGCCGACGCGGAGCTCCATCGTCGACTCCTCGTCGCAGACGACGACCCCCTTCGGGTGGAGCTGGAGGCAGCTCACCGTCCAGAGGTGGTTCACGCCCTCCTCGATCGCGTGCCGGAGGGCCCGCGCCTTGTTGAGGCCCGACACGAGGATGAGGACCTCCCGGGCGTCCGTGATGGTCGCCACGCCGACGGTGAGGGCCGTCGAGGGGACCTTCTCGGGATCGCCGCCGAAGAAGCGCGAGTTCATGATCTTGGTGTCGCGCGTCAGGGTCTTCACGCGGGTGCGGGAAAGCAGGGAGGAGCCGGGCTCGTTGAAGGCGATGTGCCCGTCCGCGCCCACGCCGCCCACGAAGAGATCGATGCCGCCCAGGGACTTGATCTTGGCCTCGTAGCGCGCGCACTCCGCGTCGAGGTCCTTCGCGTTGCCGTCGAGGATGTTCACGTTCTCCCGCGGGATGTCGACGCGGGAGAAAAAGTTGGACCACATGAAGGTGTGGTAGCTCTGCTCGTGGTCCTCGGGAAGGCCGACGTACTCGTCCATGTTGAAGGTGACGACGTTCCTGAAGGAGACCTTGCCCGCGGCGCAAAGCTCGACGAGCTTCCGGTACATGCCGAGGGGCGAGGAGCCCGTGGGCAGGCCGAGGACGAAGGGCCGCGGCGGGCCGCCCGCGGCGAGGGCCTTTTCGTGCTGGTTGATGCGGCGGGCGACGTGGTTCGCCGCCCACGCGGAGACGGAATCGTAGTCGGGCCTGACGATGAGGCGCATGGTTTCTCCTTGTCCTACAGTTCGTTCTTGACGAAACGCCCGCCGACGAGGCTCGCGAGCACCGTGAAATCCTTGTCGAAGACCACGAGGTCCGCCTCGTAGCCGGGCATGAGGAGGCCCCGCTTGCCGAGGGCCAGGATCCGCGCCGGGTTCGAGGCCGCCATCTCCACGGCGTTCTCGAGGGGGATGCCCCAGGACGCGAGGTTCTCGACGCCCTTGATCATCGTGAGGGCGCTGCCGGCGATGACCCCGTCGACCTTGCGGTGGAACATGCCGTCCACGAGCTCAACCTCCTCGCGGTTCGCGAAAAGGGGGCAATTGCGCTGTTCGGTGGGCTTGAGGGAGTCGGTGACCAGGACCACCTTGCTCGAGGGCTTGTCCCGCATGAGGAGCTTGATGAGGTCGGGGTGGACGTGCTTGCCGTCGGCGATGATCTCGCAGGAGAGTTCGGAGTGGATCATGATGGCGCCCACCGCGCCGGGATCGCGGTGGTGGAGGCGCGACATCGCGTTGAAGAAGTGCGTCGAGTGGAGGATGCCGGCCTGCATGCCCTCGAGCATGTTCTCGTAGGTCGCGTCCGTGTGGCCGGCCTGGAGGACGATGCCCTTCTTCTGGCAGTAGAGGGCCAGCTCGCGCATGCCCTTGATCTCCGGCGCGACGGTCATGTTGGAGATGTGGCCGCCGCCGGCCTCGTAAAGCCGCTCCATGAGCTCGAGGTCGACGGGGCGCACGAACTCGGGGCGCTGCACGCCGAGCCGGGCCGGCGAGATGAAGGGCCCCTCGAGGTGGACGCCGAGGACGCGGGCGCCGGTCTCGCGGCCGATCGCGCCGACGCTCGCGCGGATCGAGGCGAGCATGTCCTCCTCCGCCATCGGGTAGATGGTCGGGCAGAAGGAGGTGACGCCGAACTTGCCGAGCTCCTCCGACATCGCCATGATGGCGTCCGTGGAAAGATCCTCGGTGCCGAAGCCCGCGAAGCCGTGGATGTGGGTGTCGATGAGGCCGGGGGCGATGAAGGAGCCCCCGGCGTCGAGGACGGTCGCGTCGCTCGGGAAACGCTTCTGCTCGAAGCGCCGTTCCGAGAAGACATCCGCGATGAGGCCGTCCTCCACGAGGACGGCGCAACGCTCCATGCGGGCGTAGCCCGCGAGCAGCGTGCCGTTGTGGATGCAGACGAGTGACATGTGAACCTCCCCGCCCGGCCTCCGGGCGGGGCCCTCGGGCGGACGGTCTATGCTATGAGACAACCATACGCCGTCCGGACCGGGCTCGGCAAGCCTTTTCGCCGCCTTCGAAAAGGCTTCGGCGGCCTTCGGCCTCCTCCGCTCCGCCCGCGGACGGCCTTCCGTCCCGGCCCGCCGATGGTTTAGAATGCGCCCGCGATCCGAGGCGTCCGGAAGGCCGCCCCGCGGGAAAGGAAAGGCTAGATGGCAGAAGCGTGGATATTCGGCATCGACGGGGGCGGCACCAGCGCCCGCCTCAGGGTCGAGGCGGCGGAGGGGGACGCGAAAGCCCCGCTCTTCTACGGGGAAGGCGGCAGCTCCAATCCCCGCTCCAATCCGCGGGAAGCGGTCGTCGCGGTCCTGGCCGAACTCTTTTCCCGAGCCTACCGGGAGGCGGGCCTGGCGCCCGCCGGCTGCGCCGCGGGCTTCGCGGGCTCGGCCGGCGTCGACCGCGAGGACGACCGCGAGCCCTTCGCCGCCCTCGTCAGGGAGGCGGCCGGACTTGCGGCGGCCGTGCCCGTGGCATCCGGCAACGACTCGGAACCCGCCCTCGCGGGCGCCCTCGGCGACGTCGAGGGGCTCCTCCTCATCGCCGGCACGGGCTCGATAGCCTTCGCCCGCTCGCGGGACGGCCATGCCGCGCGGGCCGGCGGCTGGGGCCACCTCCTCGGCGACGAGGGATCGGCCTACCGCCTCGCCTTCGACGCCCTGGCCCGCGGCCTGCGCTCTTGGGAAGGCCGCGACCTCCCGACCGGCCTCATGGACGCCGGCCTCGAGTTCTTCGGCCTCCGCGAGCCGCCGGACCTCGTGCCCCTCGTCTACGAGGGCCTCGACAAGACCAGGATCGCCCGCTTCGCCCGCGTGGTCGCCGACTTCCGGGAGAAGGGCGACGCCCTCGCCCTCGCCCTCTTCGAGGAGGCGGAACGGGAGCTCGCCGCGCTGGTGGTCTCGGTCGACGCCCGCGTGGGCCCGCGGCTGTCCCGCAAGCGCCTCGCCTTCCGCGGCGGCCTCATCGAGTCGAACGCGCGCCTCCGCTCCGGCGTCGAAGCGCGGCTGCGCGACGCGATACCCGGCCTCGAATTCGTGCCCGCCGTCGCCGACGCCGCCGCCGGCGCCTGCATTTTGGCCAGGGACCTGCTCAGCTAGGCCGGCGGCGGCGTTGAATTGTTTCGCCGAAGCCGCAAGGCTTCGGCGCCGCGTCATCAGCCGTTCGAAGCCGAGGAGGTCGCGTCGACGGCGTCATTGGCGGGGGCGGGCGCCGCCGCCGGGGCGGCCGCGGAATCCGCGGCAGGCGCGGCGGCCGCC
>DAINBW010000261.1:0-2018 GCA_036732745.1 Spirochaetales bacterium
CGAAGCGCCGGAAGGCGTGCCCGCGGCGTCGGCCACCGGCGCGTCGGGCGCCGCCGCGCCGCCCGCCGGCGCCGCGGGCGAAGGGCTCTGGGATGCCGCCTATCGCGGCCACGTGACCGCCGGCGAAGACCTGGAGGCCGCCCTGGCCAGGGCCCTCCGCGAGGGTCTCGGCTTGGGATCCCTGCGGCTCGAGGGCGCGGGAACGGCGCCGGCGCCGCTGTTCCGCTATCGCCACGAGGGGGAGGGCGAATCCGAGCTCGTCTTCGTGTACGGCCTCCGCCACGCGGGGCCCTTCGCGCCCAAGGAGGAGGCCGAGCGGCGCTTCTGGGCGGGCGAAGAACTCGAGGCGGCGGCGGCCTCGGGCGCCCTCGCGCCGAAACTGCTCCAGGAGCTCGAGCGCCTCCGGGAAGGAGCGCGCCGCGCCGCGGCCGCGCCCGAGGCCGCGGCGCGGCGCGGCTAGGTCCGCCGGGAAACGGCGCTCAGCCCATCGCCGGTCCCGCGGCGGAGGCGTCCAGGCTGACCGCGCGGAAGTCGCGGAGGATCGCGCCCGCCGGTCCCTGGCCCTGCTCGGGCGGCACCGCCGCCAGGAAGCCCTCGAGCTCGATCCAGGAGAGGGGCTTGGCGTAGTAGAAGCCCTGCACGAGGTCGCAGCCCGCCTCGCGGAGGTAGGCCGCCTGGGTCTCCGACTCGACGCCCTCGGCGACGACGCTGAGGTCGAGCCGCCGCGCCATCGTGAGGATGGTGTCGACGATGCTCCGGTCGTGCTCGTCCTCGAAGAGGTTCGACACGAAGCTCTTGTCGATCTTGATCGAGTCGAGGGGCAGGCGCTTGAGTTGCCCGAGCGAGGAGTAGCCGGTGCCGAAGTCGTCGAGCGCGATGGAAACGCCGATGTCGGCGATGCGCCGGAGGATGGCGACGCCGGCCTGCACGTCGTGCATGATCGCGGTTTCGGTGATCTCGATCTCCAGGCGCTCGGGCGGGAGCCCGAGGCCGGCGAGCAGGGCCGCTATCCGGTCGGGCAGGTCCTTCTGCCGGAGGCCGCGCGCGGAGCAGTTGAGCGCCAGGCGCACGTCGCTCGTGGCGAGGAGGCCGGCGGCCTCCGAAAGCGCGAGCTCCATCACCAGGCGGTCGATGTCCACGACGAGTCCCGTCTCCTCGGCGATCGGGATGAACTCGTCGGGCCGGATGATCTCGCCCGAGCGGTTGCGCCAGCGGACCAGGGCCTCGAGACCGGCGGTCTTGCCCGTGGCCAGGCGGACCTGCGGCTGGTAGCGCACGAGGAGGGAGCGCGACTCCACGTCGCGCCTGAGCTCGCTTTCGACGGAGAGCCGGCGCGCCACCTTCTCGTTGAGCTCCGCGGTGAAGAGGCGGTAGGTGTTCCTGCCCTCCTCCTTGGCGCGGTACATCGCGGCGTCGGCGTTGCGCAACAGGGTCTCGGCGTCGGCGCCGTCCTCCGGGAAGATGGCGATGCCCACGCTCGCGCCGACCCTGACGCTCTTGCCGTCGATGTCGACCGGCCGGCCGAGGGAATTGATGACGCGGAGCGCGACGTCGGCGGGGATCCTCCCGTCCGCCACCTCCTCGAGGAGGATGACGAACTCGTCGCCGCCGAGCCGGGCTATGGTGTCCTCGCCGCGGGCGACGCGCGAGAGGCGGCGCGCGGTCTCCTTGAGGAGTTCGTCGCCGGCCGCGTGCCCGAGGCTGTCGTTGATCAGCTTGAAGCGGTCGAGGTCGAGGAACACGATGGCCGTCGCCAGGCCGCGCCGCTTGGCGCGCTCGATCGCGCTCGTCACGCGGTCGGAGAGCAGGTGGCGGTTCGGCAGGCCGGTGAGCTCGTCGTGGAAGGCCTGGTAGCGGATGATCTCCTCCTGCCGCTTGGACTCGCTGATGTCGTGGAGGACGCCGACGTAGCGCGTCGTCGCGCCCTCCGGGCCTTTCAGGGCGCTGATGGAGATCCAGATCGGGTATTCCTCGCCCGAGGGCCGCTTGTTCCAGAGCTCGCCGGACCAGGCCCCGTC
>DAINBW010000261.1:2028-4924 GCA_036732745.1 Spirochaetales bacterium
GCCAGGCGCTCCCAGAGGGCGCGGTAGAACTCGGGACCCTGGCGGCCGCCCCGCATGACGCGCGGGTTCCGGCCGACCGCGAGCTCCGAGGATATGCCGGTGATGCGCTCAAACGCCGGGTTCACGGCCAGGATCCGCGCGTCCGCGTCGGTGACGAGGATGCCCTCCCGCGCGTGGGAGAAGACCTCGCCCATGAGCCTGAGCTCGTCGTTCGCGCGGAGGAGTTCCTCCGTGCGCTCGGCGACGCGCTCCTCGAGTCCGCGGTTCGCCGCGGCCAGGCGGTCGAGGAGGCCGTTGAAGGACTCGGCGAGTTCGCCTATCTCGTCCTCGCGCCCCGCGGGCAGCCGCTCCGAGAAGTCCTTGCCGGCCGCGAGCTCGCGGGCGCGGGCGGAAAGCCGGATCACGGGCATGGCGGCGCCGCGCTGCATCACGAGGAAGAGCGCGGCGAGGAGGATGAGGCCCACGGTCGTCGTGACGGCGAGGACGGCCCGGATGATGCCCGCCCCTTCGGCGATCACGAGCTTCTCGTGCCGGAGGACGATGGCGCCCGCGAAGCCGCCGGCGATTCCGGGGATGGGCGCGACGACGCGGAAGTCACCGCCCTCGTCCGAGAGGAGGGGGTCAACGCCCTTGGCCCCGGTCGGTATCGCGCCCTCCGCCGCCTCGAAGGAGAGCTCGACGCGGAGGAGGTCGGAGAGGCGTTCCGCGTCCCGCTCCCCGTAAAAGCGGCCGAAGATCATCCGCCCCCGCGACGGGCCTTCCCCGCTCGAGTCGCGGATCGGCCGCGAGGCGGCGAGGACGAGCCGGCCGCCTAAGTCCAGGAAGCCGGTGGCGGCCTCGAAGCCCGGCGCGGCGGCCAGGGCCCTGCCCTCCGGCGAATCGGCGAGCCAGGAGCCGAGTTCGAGGGGCGCGCCGGTCACGGGATCGTAGGCGGCCTGGTGCACCACGGCGCCGGAGGCGTCGGCCAGGCCCAGGATGCCGACGCGCAGGCTGTCGAGCCAGCCCTTGCTGAAGTTGAGCTCGAGGTAGCCGGGGGCGCGGCTGTCCATGAACAGGCAGCTGTCGTCCCAGTAGGCGTAGCCGAGGAGGTTCTCGTCGAGGGCCTCGAGGTCCTGCGCGATGACGGCGCGGACGCGCTCGGCGTCATCGCGGGCCCGGGCCTCCTCAAGCGCGGCGAAGCGCGGCGCGACGAGGGAGTCGAGCGCGACGACAAGACCAACGCAGTAGACGAAGGCGAAGAAAATGACATGGAAGGCGATCCGCTGGGTGAGTTTCATTTTTTACTCCGCGCCGGATTTTTAACTGTTGTTGATGCGGATCACGCCGCCGAGGGGCCGCGATGCGTATTGAACTCCGGACGATACCTGAAGTCTAGCGCGGGCCGTGGCGGATAGCAAAACTGGCGGGGAGGCGGGAAGGGGAGGGGGTAGCAGGAAACGGGCCAAACGGCGGCGCGCCGCGCGCGGGGCCGACGCGCTTATTAGGCTCCGGGAAGGTCGAGTTCGGGCAGGGCGGCCCCGGCGGCGGCCGCGGCGGCGCGGCGGTTCTCGCCCTGGATCGCGTTGAAGACCTCCTCGCGGAAGACCTTGACGCTCTTCGGGGCCTCGATGCCGATCTTCACCTGGTCGCCGCGCACCTCGATGATCGACACGACGACGTCCTCGCCGATGATGATTTTTTCGTTGACGCGGCGCGAGAGTATCAGCATCGCGTCACTTCCGCAGGGCCGCGAGCTCGGCCATGATGTCGTGCTTCACGCGCCAGCGCGAGTCGGGGAGGACCGCCTGCATGCCCACGCGCCGCGACTTGGACACGATGAGGGGACCCATGAGGTTGGCGGTGATGGGGCCGCCGTCCTGGGGGGCGGTGACGATGGAGAAGACGATCGCGTCCTCCGGCCCCTCGAGGCCGATGTCGCCGAGGGCCTCGTCGCCGATGTCGAGGGCGTAGTCCGGGCGGAAGAGGAAAGGATCGATGAGGATGAAGGCGAGCTCCGGCACCTCCAGGGACTGGAGGTAGAAGAAGGGCTTCTGGCGCGCGTCGAGGAGGGCGTATTCGGTGAACTTCTCGAAGCCGAGGATGCCGCCGGGAAAGCGCACGCGCTGGCGCTCGTCGATCTCGATTTCCCCGTAGGCCTTGGTGCTGAATCTCATGTCGGTCGCCACTATGCCCGGCCTAGCGGAGGAAGTCAAGGAGCGTCTGGGGGAAGAGTCGCCCGGCGAAGCCGAGCGAGGCCTTGTGGGCGTACTCCATCATGCGGAAGTCGGTGATCGCGCGCGTCAAGTCCAAGTCCTTCTCGTTCGCGAGGAGCTTGGTCGTGTCCGGGATCTCGCGGTTGAGGCGGACCTGCACCATGTCGAGGCGCTCGCTCCGGGAGCCGAGCTCGGCCGCGCGGCGGGTCAGGCCGTCGATGCCGGCGTCGATGCCGGCCAGGGAGAGGCCGCCGGTCTCGATCACGTCGCCGCGCTGCAGGGAGTCGCGGAGGCGCAGGGCAACGTCGAAGAGGGAGCCACCCGTGACGCGGGCGCTCGGCGCCCAGTTTTGGCCGGGCAGTCCGCTTCCCGAGAGGAGGCCGAGCTCCTGGAGGACATCGTCATCGAGAATAACCAGTGTTTCCGCCAGGCCGAGGTCTATTCCAACATCCTGGCCAGCCTGATGGACGCCCGGGCCTCGATCGTCAGCAACAACCTCAACGTCCTGATGAAGACGCTCAACATCATCACCATCTCGATCATGGTGCCGACGCTCGTCGTCTCGGTCTTCTCGATGAACGTCAAGATCCCCCTGGCCCACCTGCCCTGGGCCTTCTGGGTCATCATGGGCCTGGCCGGGGTGGCCATGGCGGCCTTCCTGGGTTTCTGGAAGATCAGGAAGTGGTAGCCCGGCGGCTGGGATG
>DAINBW010000262.1:0-4919 GCA_036732745.1 Spirochaetales bacterium
GAAGAGTTCCGCCTCGGGCAGGTAGACCGCCTGTTCCTGGGCGCGGTGAAGGGGAGAGAGCACGACGACCCGCGAGACCGCGCGGCCGAGCGAGGCCTTCCAGGCCAGGGCGGCGAGGTCCCCCGAATAGCCGAGGCTCGCGTGGGGCGCCATGATCGCGCGCGCGGCCGAGACCGGAGCGCCCGCGAAAAGCGGATCGGCGGCGTCGAGGAGCCTCCCGATCTCCGCCCCGAGGGCGTCCGGCTCCTCGGGATAGAAAATTCCCGCGACCGTCGCTTCCCTGAGCTTTCGCTTTTCGCTACTCTCGATCATAGTCGTAAGTATAGTTCACGCGGCTCCTCTTTCAAGGACCGCGATCCGGAGGACCAGGTGCGCGTGCTTATCGTGGACGACGAGGCCAGGATGACCGAATCCCTCGTCCAGTTCCTGTCGCTCGAGGGCATCGAGGGCCGGGCCGCCCGCGAGGGCCGAGAGGCCCAGCGCTTTCTCGGCGAGGAGGCCTTCGACGCGCTCGTCACCGATCTCCGGATGCCGGGCCTGGACGGTCTCGGGCTCCTCAAGTGGCTCAAGGAGGAGGGGCCCGCCGTCCCGGTCATCGTGATTTCCGCCCACGGCGAGGTGCGCGACGCGGTGGAGGCGATGCGGCTCGGCGCCTACGACTACCTCGTGAAGCCCTTCGATCCCGAGGAGTTGGTCATCCGCCTCAAGAAGGCCGTGAGCGAGCGCCGGGCGGCCGGCCGGCTTTCGGCCGGCGCGCGGCGCTACGCCGAAGGCGGCCGCCTCGTCGGCGAGAGCGCCGCCATGAAGGAGGTCCAGCGCCTCCTCGAGCGCGCGGCGCCTGCCGCCTCGACCATCCTCCTCACCGGCGAAAGCGGCACCGGCAAGGAGGTGGCGGCCCGGCTCGCCCACGAGCTTTCGGGCCGGGAAGGCCCCTTCGTGCCGATCAACGTCGGCGCGGTGCCGGAAAACCTCCTCGAAAGCGAGCTCTTTGGCCACGAAAAAGGCGCCTTCACCGGCGCCGACCAGCGGCGCATCGGCCTCTTCGAGACGGCCCAGGGCGGTACCCTCTTCCTCGACGAGATCGGCGAACTGCCGCTCCACCTCCAGGTCAAGCTCCTCCGCGCGATCCAGGAAAGGAAGATCCAGCGCCTCGGCGCCTCCAAGCCCCTGCCCGTGGACGCGCGCCTCGTCGCCGCGACGAACCGCGACCTCGAGGCCGAGGTGCGCGAGGGCCGCTTCCGCGAGGACCTTTACTACCGGCTCAACGTGATCCGCATCCGCCTCCCCCCCTTGCGCGAGCGCGGCGGCGACGCGGGACTCCTCGCGGGCTACTTCCTCACCAAGCTCTCCGCCGAGCTCGGGCGCAAGCTCGAGGGCATGAGCCCCGAGGCCCTCGCCCTGATCGAATCCTACCCCTTCCCCGGCAACGTTCGGGAGCTTGAAAACGCCATCGAGCGGGCCCTCATCCTCGCGGAAGGCCCCCTCATCTCGGCGCGGGACCTCCTCCTCGGCGACGAGTCGGGCTCCCTGCGAAAGGCCGGTCCGGGGGCGAACGGGGGCCGCGACCGGAGCTCCGCGGGAAGCGGAGAGGCCGGGGATTTCTTCTCGGAACCGCGGAGCCTTTCCGAGATCGAGCGGCTGGCCGTGGAGGCCGCCCTTAAGCGCAATCGCTATCGCCGCGAAAAGACGGCCGAGGAACTCGGCATCACGCGGCGCACCCTCCTCACCAAGATCAAGGATTTCGGGATCGAGGTTCCGGGGAGGGACGACGAGGACTGAGCGGGCGGAACGAGGCCCGCCAAGGAGGCGTCCATGGTCCAGCGCGCGGTTAAGCGTGTCTTTCGCGGCGTTGAAACGAGGGACGGAGCCG
Organism: Spirochaetales bacterium; assembly: GCA_036732745.1. Classification (GTDB taxonomy): domain Bacteria; phylum Spirochaetota; class Spirochaetia; order Treponematales; family Rectinemataceae; genus JAEUJG01. The sequence goes on from DAINBW010000262.1 coordinate 1,871, forward strand.
GCGTCCGGCTCCGGCGCGTCTTCGGTTTCGGCGAGACCGAGGAGCTCGATCCCTTCCTCCTTCTCGACGCCTTCGGCGCGACCGATCCCCGCGACTATCTGGCGGGCTTTCCCTGGCACCCCCACCGCGGCATCGAGACCGTCACCTATCTCCTCGAAGGCAGCGTCCGGCACGGCGACAGCCTCGGCACCTCGGGGACCATCGGTCCCGGCGAACTCCAGTGGATGACCGCGGGCTCGGGCATCATCCACGAGGAGATGCCCCAGCGCTCTCCCCGCGGCGTCTACGGTTTCCAGCTCTGGGTCAACCTGCCCCGGGCGGAAAAGATGCGCGATCCGGCCTATCGCGGCGTCAAGGCGGAGGAGGTGCCGGTGGTCGCCGCGCCGGGCGGCTCGGTCAAGGTCTTGGCCGGCTCCTATGGCGGCCGGATCGGTCCGGTCCGCGGCGTCGCCCGCGATCCGACCTACCTGGACCTGTGCCTCGACCCCCGCGCCGGGGAAGCCCCGGAGCCCGCGTTCGAGCTTGAGGCGCCGGAGGGGGAAACCGCCTTCGCCTTCGTCTACGAAGGTTCGCTCCGCTCGGCCGGAGCGGGCCCCGACGGCCGGCCCACGCCGCTTGCGGCGGGGGATTGCGCCCTTTTCGGCCCCGGGGACCTCGCGCGCCTCGAGGCGGGGGGGGGCGGCGCCCGCCTCGTCTTCGCCCGCGCCCTCCCGCTCCGCGAGAGCGTCGCGTGGCGGGGGCCCATCGTCATGAACACGGAAGAAGAGCTCGACCTGGCCTTCAGGGAGTACGCCGCGGGCACCTTCGTCAAGAAGCGCGGCTAGGTCGGCCGCGGCCCGGCCGCCGCCGGGATTTTCCGACGCGGCGCCGCCGGCGAGGGGCGTTCCGGCGAGGGGCGCGTGGGCGGAAAGCGCGCCGGGTTCAGGGCGGTTCGGCGCCCGCCTCGGCCAGGGCGTCCAGGAAGATTTTCGCGTCGGCCCGGGCAAAGAACACGAGATGCGCCCGCTCGGGCAGCGCGCTGTGGGACAGGAAGCCGAGGACGGCGGCGTGGGCGTCGAGCGCGGCGAGCCGCTTGGGATAGCCGTAAACGCCGGTGGAGATGGCCGGGAAGGCTATGTCCTTGAAGCCCGCCTCCGCGGCCAGCGCGAGCGAGTTTTCGTAGGCGGCGCGGAGGGTTTTCCGCTCGCCCGATTTTCCGTCCATCCAGATCGGGCCTACGGCGTGGATGACGGCCCCGGCCGCGAGGGCAAAGCCCGGCGTCATGACCGCCTGGCCCGGCGGGAGGCCGTCGCGCAGGGCCCCGGCGCGGAGTCGCCGGCAGGCCTCGAGCAGCTCGGGGCCCGCCGCCCGGTGGATGGCGCCGTCGACGCCGCCTCCGCCGAGGAGCCCCGAATTCGCGGCGTTGACCACGGCGTCGCCGCGAAATTCCGTGATGTCCCCCACCTCGATGAGGATCCTGCCGCCGAACAGGGCGCGAAGGCCTTCAATCATCCCAAGCCCCCGATGAAACCGGCCGGAGGGAAGCGCGAGGAGCCGGAATCAGTCTCCTATAAGCATACAACGCTCGATGGGAATGGCAAGCTTGAGCCTCTCGCCTTTCCGGGGATGGAAGGAGGAGTCCACCTCGATTTCGATCGCCCGGGCGCTTCCTTCGCCCGGGGCCTCCGCCGCGCCGAGGGGCTCGAGGAGGATCCGCCGCAAGCGGCCGAGGAAGCTCGCCTGGAGCACGCGGCCATCAAGGAGGTTCGAGTTCTCGGGAGCGTTTTCCCCGGCGGCGAGGGGGCGCGGGTCGGAGGCCGCGAAATGGAAGTAGCGCCTCTCCTTGACCGCAGCCGGTTCGCCGGCGTCCGTCCCGGGTCCGCCGCGGGCCTCCGCTTCGAGGGGACAGGCCAGGCGGCCGAAGGCCGTTTCCGCGAGCGCGAGCCCCCCGCGGGTCGAGCGGCTCGTCGTCTCCAGGAGCGGCCCCCGTCCGAGGAAGCGCGCGGTGTAGGCCCTCCGCGGCGCGGCGTAGAGCTCCTCGGGCCGGCCCGCCTCGACGAGTCGGCCTTCGCGCATGAGGAAGAGCCGGTCCGCCAGGGCCAGGGCCTCCTCGAGGTCGTGGGTGACGTGAAGGGCGGTCAAGCCGGCTTCGCGGACGCGCTCGCGGATCTCGCCGCGTAGATCCCGCCTGAGCGAGGCGTCGAGGGAGGAGAGAGGCTCGTCGAGAAGGAGGAGCTCGGGTTCGGCCGCCAGGCTCCGCGCCAGCGCGACGCGCTGCTGCTCGCCGCCCGAAAGGGTGCCGGGCTTGCGCTCAAGGAGGCGCGTTAGGCGGAATACTGCCGCGAGGCCTTCGGCCCGGCGGCGCCGGTCGGCCTTGGCTTCCCCGGCCAGGGCCGGTCCGTACTCGATGTTGCGGCGCACGGAAAGCTGGGGAAAGAGCGCGTAGTCCTGGAAGACCATGCCGACGCGCCGTCGTTCCGGCGGCAAGCCGTCGAGTAGGCGCCCCCCCAGCCTGACCCTGCCCGAATCCTGCGCGAGCAGTCCCGCCACGACGCGGAGCGCGGTCGACTTGCCGCAGCCCGAGGGGCCGAGCAGGACGCCGTATTCCCCGGCGGGCAGTCCGAGGTCCAGCTCCAGGGAAAACCCGGGGCGCGTCAGGCGGAGACGCTCGAGCTCAAGCATGGAGGGCCTCCCGGTCCTTGGCGAAGAAGATGACGCCCGTCGCGAGGGCGAGGACGAGACCCGCGGCGCAGGCCTCGGGGAAGCGATAGGCGCCGACGAGGCGGTAGACGAGGAGAGGCAGGGGCTCGAAGCCGGGGGCCCCGATGAGGAGTGCGGCGCTCGCGTCCCCGGCGGCCATGGAAAAGGCGAAGGCGCCCGAGGTGAGGAGGGCGGGCAGGGCGGAGCGAAGCTCCACGTCCCAGGCGGCGCGAAGGCGGCTCGCGCCGAGGGTCCGCGCCGCGAGGACGGGGTTCCGGTCGGCGGAGGCCAGCGCCGCGGAGACGCTCCGCGCGACGAAGGGCAGGGTCGCCACCGCCTCCACGAGGATGACGAGGCTCCGCCCGGCGCG
>DAINBW010000263.1:0-4911 GCA_036732745.1 Spirochaetales bacterium
TCAAGTGGCCGGTGATCTACGAGGCGAACAAGAAAACCTTCCGCGATCCCTCCAACCCGAACCTCATCTTCCCCGGCCAGAAGCTCGTCATCCCGAGCCTCACGGGGGAGGAGCGCAAGGGCACCTGGGATCCCGCCAAACAGTACGCGGAGTTCCCGAAAAAGTAGCCCAGGCGGCGCCGCCCGGCGCCCGCCTCGACCCCACAAAAGCGAAAGCCGCCGGATTTCCGGCGGCTTTTTTGTACTGTCTCGAAGATTGCGGGGCGGGAGGGAGCCGGGAAGAAAACCGGGGGCGGCCCGTCAAGCCCGCTTGCCGCCGAGGGCCGGCGGGGTCGCGTAGTGCAGGGCGAGGACGGCGGCCATCTGCTCGTGGTCGCGGGAACCGACGGTCTCGCGGATCGAGTGCATCGAGAGGAGGGGCGCGCCCACGTCGACGGTCTTGATGCCGGTGAGGGCCGAGGACATGGGACCGATGGTCGAACCGGGCGTCATGTCGGCGCGGGCCATCCACTTCTGGCAGGGAGCGCCGGCGGCCTCGCAGAGGAGGCGGAAGCGCGCCTCGGCCTCGCCGTCGGTCGCGTATTTCATGTTCGCGTTCACCTTGACCGCCGGCCCGCCGTTCACGATGGGCGCGAAGGCCTCGTCGTACTTGTCGGGGTAGGAGGGGTGCCAGGCCTGGGCGACATCGACGGAAACCGAGAAAGAGCGGGAAAGGGCCCGGTAGAAGCCCTCGCTGCTCGATCCCTGCAGGGCCGCGACACGGCCGAGGAGGTCGCGCATGAAGGAGGAGTCCGCGCCCATGAGGCTCCGGGAGCCGATCTCCTCGTTGTCGAGGAAGCAGGCGACCTGGCCGTGGGGAGCGGGCGGGGCCTGGATGAAGCCGTCGAGGACGGCGTGGCAGCCGGTCAGGTCGTCCAGGCGGTAGCCGTTGACAAGGGCGGGATCGCCGCCGACCAGGACGCAACGCTGGGACTCGACGAAGTAGAGGTCGGCGCCGAGGACGGCGGCCAGCTCGACGCCGAGCTCCTCCGCGACGAGGCGAAGGAGGGCCGCGGAGCCCGCGGCCTCGGCGGGCGCGGAGCCGCTCGAGGAAAGCAGCACAGGGAGGTGGTTCTGCGCGTTGTACTCGAAGCCCTTGTTGACCTCGCGGTTCAGGTGGATGGCGAGGTTCGGCACGATGCCGACGGGCCGGGCGAAGTTGACGAGGCGGTTCTCCACCGAAGCCTTGGCGGCGCCGCGGAGGGCGACGCGGCCCGCGAGGGAGAGGGGCCGGTCGAGCCAGGTGGAAAGGATGGGGCCGCCGTAGACCTCGACGGGGGAGCGTTCGAAGCCCTTGCCGGAAAGCCCTTTCTCGAGCCTGGCCTTGAGGGCGGGGCTGTCGGTGTGGGCGCCGGCGAGGGCAAAGCCTTCCTCCGCGGGCGGGCGGAGGCCGGGCCTGAAGGCGATGAGGCCGGTGCCGGCGCGGACGACGAAATAGGCCCTGCCGGGCTCCAGGGACCAGGCTTCGCCCTCGTCGAGGCGGAGGGCGCCGCGGGCCTCGAGGGCGGCGGCGATGTTCTCGACGGCGTGGTAGGCCGTGGGCGAAGCGTCGACGAAGTCGCAGAGCTGCTTGATGATGGCGGCGGGCATGTTCGGGTAACCTCCGGGGCCGACAGTATACACCGGAGTCTTTGGGCCGAAAAGCGGCCTTGCGGAACCCCTAGCCTTCGAGCGGCGAAGGTGGCGGCGCCGTGGTAGGCGGCGGCGGCGGCGAAAGGGCCTCGGACGGTTGCGGCGGCGGTGCCTCGGTCGGCGCCCGCGGCAACCCGCCACCCGGACGCGGCTCGGTCTCCGCCTCGCCGCCCCGCCGCGCGTCCATCGGCGCCTCGGCCCGGCCGGCGGCGGATTGCTCGGCGGGTTGGCCGGCCGCGGGTTGGCCGGCGGCGGGTTGGCCGGCGGCGCGCCCCGGGGCGAGCCGGCGCCCAAGTTCGCGGCCGCTCGCGCGGCTTTGGAAGTACAGGCCGATGAGGTCGCCCCGGAGCTCGGCGAGCCGCGCGCGGGTTTCGGGGTTCGCCGCGGCGAGCTCCGCCACGAGGGCGTCGCCCGCGGCGCCGATGCCGAGCCCGCGGCCCTGGGCCAGGTGCTTGAGCCTGAGGAGGAGGCGCAGGTCGGACTCGGAGTAGACGCGGCGGCCGAAGGCGTCCTTGCGCGGCTCCAGGAGGGGCAGGACCCGCTCCCAGTGCCGCAGGGTCGAGGCCGGGAGGCCGAGGAGCTCCTCGACCTCGCCGATCCCGAAGGAGGCCATCGGCGCCGCCCTCCCCGCCTAGTTGAAGAAGTTCTTGGCGCGCGAAGCCCGGAGCTCCAGGGTGACGGGCACCTTGTCGAAGCCGAGCTCGTCGCGGATCTTGTTCTTCAGGAAGGAGACGTAGGCCTCCTTCACCGCGTCGGGCTTGGTGACGAAGAAGGCGAACTTGAGGGGATTCACGCTGGTCTGCACGGCGTAGCGGAGCTTCCAGGCGGTGCGCGGGCCGACCGGCGGCGGGGTCGCCTCGATCCAGTCCTCCACGGCCTTGTTGAGCTTGCTCGTCTCTATCGCGCGGTTGAGCTGGGCGTGCACGGTCACGAGCATGTTGAGGAGCTTGTCGACGCCCGTGCCGTCCTTGGCGGAGAGCGGCAGGACGGGGGCCCAGGCGACCTGGCCGAAGAAGTAGCGGAGCTTGTCGCGGGCGGCCTCGAAGCTGTTCTTGAGGTCGGGCATCTCGTCCCACTTGTTGAGGGCGAAGATGACGCCGCGGCCCTTCTCCACCGCGAAGGCGGTGATCTTCTTGTCCTGGTCGGTGAGGCCCTCGCGCGCGTCGATCATGAGGATCACGACGTCGCACTCGTCCACGGTGCGGATGGCGCGGTTGACCGAGTAGTACTCGATCTTCTCGTTGACCTTGCCCTTGCGGCGGATGCCCGCGGTGTCGAGCACGGCGATGTCGCGGCCCTTGAACACGAAATGGCCCTCGACGACGTCGCGGGTCGTGCCGGCGACGTCGCTGACGATCGACTTGTCCTCGCCGATGAGGCGGTTGAGGAGGGTGGACTTGCCGGTGTTCGGCTTGCCCATGATGGCGACGCGGATGTCGTCGCGCTGGCCCTCCACGGCCTTCACCTGGGAGAAATCGAGTCTGCCGCATATCGCGTCCTCCAGGACGTCGATGTTGCGGCCGTGCTCAGCGGAAACGAAGAGGACCGGGTCGAAGCCCCATTTCGCGTGGCCCCAGACGAGGGGATCGCGCTCGGGGCTGTCCGCCTTGTTGACGACGAGGAGGACCTTGGGGCTCCAGCGGCGGAGGTGGGCGGCGAACTCCTCGTCCTCCGGCGTGATCTGCCCGGCGTCCACGATGAAGAGGATGAGGTCGGCCTTCTTGAGCGAAGCCAGGCTCTTCTCCACGACGAGGGCGTCGAGGCCCTCCTGGTCGAGCTTGTAGCCGCCCGTGTCGACGAGGCGGACGCGGCGGCCGGAGTCGCGGAATTCGCAGACCGCGTCCACGGGATCGCGCGTGACGCCCGGGGTCGGGTCGGTGATGGCGCGGCGCTTGTGGAGGAGGCGGTTGTAGAGGGTCGACTTGCCGACGTTCGGCCGGCCCGCGATGACGACGAGGGGCAGGCCCTCGTAGCGGACGCGGCGCGAGGGCGAAAGCACGGAGGGGCCGCGGGCCGGAGCGGGCGCCGCGGGAGCCTCGCGGCCCTCGGCGAGGGCGGCGGCGGCGGCGCGGGCGGAACCCCGGGGACCCCGGCCGCGCGGGGCGGCGAGCGTCGGGGCGGATTCGGCGGGAGCGGTTGCGCGGCCCGCGGCGACGGCCTTCGCGGCCGCGGCGGCGAGGAGCCGCCGCTCGGCCTCGTCCTTGGCGCCGGCGGCCTTGGCGGCGCCCGTCTTGGCGGCGCCGGTTTTCGAGGCGCCGGCCTTGGCCGTCTTCGACGGGCTCTTCTTGGGGGGACTCTTCTTGAGGCCGGTCGAGCGGAAGCCGGCGGGGGCCTTGCGCTTGGCGGGGGCGCGGCGGGGCGCCTTCTTCTCGGGCGTGTCGCCCTTCTTCGGATTCATGTTGTTCCTGTTCTCCATGCTGCGGGACCTGCGGCCCCGCCATTTCAAGCCGGCGTGGGGGATGCCGGCGCGACCTGCTACTTGGGATTTTCCTTGGAGGCGCGGGCTGCGACGAAGGCCGCGCGCTCGGCGAGATAGGCGGAGACCTCGGCGGAGGAGGACATCGCCATCACGTTGCGCGCGGCTTCCTCGGCCTCGGCCGCGGACACCGAGCGGAGGAGGCGCTTCACCGAGGGGAGCGAGGCGCTCGACATCGAGAACTCCTCGAGCCCGAGGCCGAGGAGGAGGAGGGCCGCCGCGGGATCGGCCGCCATCTCGCCGCACATGCCGACGGGAATGCCCGCGGCCTTGGCGTTCTGTATCGTCTGCCTGATGAGGCGCAGGACGGAAGGCTGGAAGGGGTCGTGGAGGTAGGCCACCTTCTCGTTGCCGCGGTCGACCGCCATCGTGTACTGGATGAGGTCGTTCGTGCCGATCGAGAAGAAGTTGGCGCGCTTGGCGAGAATGTCGCTCGCGAGGGCGGCCGCGGGCACCTCGATCATGATGCCGACGGGCACCCAGTCGGGAACCTCGTGGCCGCGCCGGCGGCATTCGGCCCGGGCCTCGCGGACCAGGGTCATCGCCCGCTCGAGCTCCTCGGGCGCCGAGATCATCGGGAACATGATGCGCGCGTCGCCGTGGGCGGCGGCGCGGAGGATGGCGCGGAGCTGGGTGAGGAAGACCTCCTCCTTGGCCAGGCAGAAGCGGATGGCGCGCCAGCCGAGGAGGGGATTCTTCTCGTCGAGGGCGCCGAGCTCGGGAAGGACCTTGTCGCCGCCGATGTCGAGGGTGCGGATGGTGACG
>DAINBW010000264.1:0-4896 GCA_036732745.1 Spirochaetales bacterium
TCCGTCTCGTTCCTGGAGGAGATGTGGTCGCGCAACATGGCCAACCTGATGATCACGCCGCTGCGGCCGACCGAGTTGATCCTGGCGCTGATGGCGATGAGCCTCATCCGGCTGGCGATCGCCATGGTTCCGGTCACCTTCGTGGCAATGGCGCTGTTCGGCTTCAACCTGTGGGCATTCGGATTCGCCCTGGCGGCCTTCTTCGTCAACCTGATGCTGACGGCGTGGGCGATGGGCATCCTGGGCGAATATTCGAAGGAGGACCTCGCGCGGCTCCTCAAGGGTTACGCCAAGCTCTACGACGAGGCGAACGGTCCCCTGGGCGTCGTGCCCGCCTTTTACCTCATCTACGGCACCTGCTGGCCCGAGGGCGAGATCGGCTACCTCCGCGACTCCCTCGTGCGCGAGTACATCGAATACGCGGCGAGCCAGGGCATGATCGTCTTCGTCGACCACCAGATCGGCAAGTATACGGTCGAGGAGGCCATGCGCCGACTCCTCCCCTACGCCAAATACCCGAACGTGCATTTCGCCCTCGACCCTGAGTGGCGGACGACGATGCCCATGAAGGAAATCGGCTCCATCACCGCGGAGGAGCTCAACCAGGCCCAGGCCATGCTCGACGCCCATCTCCTGGCCGAGGGCATCCCGGGCAAGAAGATCCTCGTCGTCCACCAGTTCAAGAGCAAGATGATCGCGGGCCGCGAACGGGTCCGCGCGGACTATCCCCGCGTCGACCTGATCCACACCGCCGACGGCTTCGGCTCTCCCGCCCTGAAGCGCCACGCCTACGCCTTCAACGCCAAGGCCCCGAACATGCCCCTCAAGGGCTTCAAGCTCTTCTTCAAGACGAGCGTGCCGGGCGCGGGCTACGACGAACCCCTCCTTACCCCGCCCGAGGTGCTCGCCTTGGAGCCCAAGCCCAGGCTCATCATCTACCAATAAGTCGGTCCCGACGGGAAAGGGGGGCCGGCCGGAAGGCCGGCCCCTGCCTTTTTCGCAAAATCGCCGTATACTATCTGAAGAAATCCATTTATCCATCCATCCTGCAGGAGGAACGCGATGATACGCCCCCGGATGCGCGGTGCCTTGCTCGCCGGCCTTATCCTGGTTCTCGGAGCCGGCAAAGCGCTCGCCTATGACCCGCCGGCGGGCGGTTTGCTCGTCCCCAGCCTGCCTTCTCCCCTCGGTCTCGCCGTCGGCGGTTCCGTCACCGCCCTCGACGCGCCCTGGGCCGACCGCCTCAACCCGGCCGCCTCCGCCGGCCAGCAACGCCCTGCCCTCGACGCCGGCTTTGTCGCCTTCAGCGACTTCGGCGCCTCCGGCCAGGGCTTCGGGGGCGCGGGCGGCCTCGGCATCTCCGTCCCCAAGCCCTACGCCGTCCTCGGCGCCTCCCTGCGCCTCCTTTCCGTGCCCGCCACGATGAGCGCCATGCCCCTCGGCACGATCTTCGAGACCCGCGGCACGATCGCCAAGGATCTTTTCCCGAACCTCTACGTCGGCGCCGGCCTCGGCCTCTCCCTAGGCTCGAACCAAGGCGCCTTCGGCTGGGGCCTCGGCCTCGACCTTGGCTTCGTCCACCTCCTCGGCGACCGCGGCTTCCTCAAGGACCTCCGCTGGGGCGGCGTCCTTTCGGGCCTCGGCAAGGGCTATTCGACCACCCTGCCGGCCGCCGGCAACCTCGGGACGAGCCCCTCCTCCTCCTATCCCTCCGCCTTCAGCCTCGGTCTGGGCGTCCGGACCCTCCTTGTCCGCACGGCCGACTGGAAGGTCGGCCTCGGCTTCGACCTCTCGGCCCCCTCCTTCCAGGACCTCGGCCTCAATCTCTCCGGCAACGTAAGCTTCCGCGACCTCGTGACCCTCCGAAGTTCCTGGGGCTTCACCGCCCGCGAGCTCGCCGCCGGCTCCAACCGGAGCCTCGTGCCCGCCTTCAGCCTCGCGGCGACCATTCCCGTCGAGCGCAAGGCCGACGACTCCTTCCTGTCCAAGCAGGGCTGGAACAAGGGCGAGCTCAAGCCCTCCCTGACGGCCGCCCCCCTCTACGGCGGCGTCTGGGCGGTCGGCGGCGGCATGACCATCCCCCTGGGCGTCGTCGACAAGAAGCCGCCCAAGATCGAGGTGAAGTTCCCCTCGACCCCCATCCCCGCCTCGGCGCCTCCGCCCCCCGCGGCCGCGAGCGGCGCCCCCGCGCCCTTCTACCTGTCGCCGAACTCCGACGGCGCGCAGGACCTCCTCGAGATCCCCCTCGCGATCAGCGACGAGCGCTATCTCGTCTCCTTCACGATGACCGTCTTCAAGGGCCAGCCCAAGAGCCTCGATCCCGTGTCGATCGAGGAACTCAAGGCCGAGAAGAAGGCCGAGCGCGAGGCCGCCGCCGGGAAAACCGAGGCCGCCGCCGCGACCCTTGCCGAGGGCGAGCCGGTCCGCGTCATCGCGAACAAGGAAACCCGCCCCGAGACCCAGGGCCTCGAGGGTCTCTGGGCCCGGCTCGGTTACGTGAAGAAGGGCGTGCCCGTGCCCGACAAGCTCGTCTGGAACGGCCGCTCCGAGGACGGTTCCCTCGTCCCCGACGGCGAGTACTCGATCCTCATCGAGGCGATCGACGACAACGGCAACCGCGCCGTCGTCGGCCCCTTCACCGTCGTCGTCGACGCGACGCCCCCCGCCGCCGAGGCGGCCGTCGCGGAGGTCTCCAAGATCTTCAGCCCCGACGGGGACGGCAACAAGGACACGATGCTCGTGAAGCTCTCGGGCTCGCCCGAGGACCTCTGGACCCTCCGCATCCTCGACGCCGGCGGCAAGGCCCGCCGGACGGTCGAGTTCAAGAACGGGAGTCCCCTCGACTTCACCTGGGACGGCAAGGCCGACGACGGCGCCGTCCTGCCCGACGGCGTCTATTCCCTCGTCCTCGCCTCCGTCGACCGGGCCGGCAACGCCTTCTCCCGCCGCGTCGACAACCTCGTTGTCAACACCCAGCAGCCGCCGGTCAACGTCGCCATCGATATCTCCGCCTTCAGCCCCAACGCCGACGGCCGCAAGGACGCGGTAGCCCTCCTTCCGAGCGTGCCGGTCAGGACCGGCCTCGCGAGCTGGAAGCTCGCCGTCCTCGACAAGGACAAGCGCGAGCGCTGGTCCGCCTCCGGGGCGGACGCCGCGGGCCTTCCCGAGCGGCAGGCCTTCGACGGCCGCGACGCCTCCGGCAATCCCCTCCCCGAGGGGCAGTACCAGGCCGAGCTCTCGATCACCTACGTGAACGGCCACAGCCCCAAATCACTTTCGCCCCTCTTCACCCTCGACAGGACCCCGCCCTCCGCGACGGTCAAGGCCGACCGCGACGCCTTCAATCCGGCCGGCCGCGAGGGCCAGAACCTCGTCCGCTTCGAGCAGTCCGGCTCCAAGGAGGAGCGCTGGACGGGCGAGATCATCGGCAAGGACGGCGCCGTCGTCAGGACCTGGTCCTTCGGCGCCGAGCCCGATTCCCGCGTCGAGTGGGACGGCGCGGACGACGCGGGCAAGCCCGCGGCCGACGGCGTCTACACCTACCGCCTCAAGGCCGAGGATCGCGCGGGCAACGTCTTCGCCTCACCTCCCGCCTCCGTCGCCCTCGACACCGAGGAGAAGAAGGCCCGGCTCTCCGTCGACCAACGCGCCTTCAGTCCGAACGGCGACGGCCAGAAGGACCAGCTGCGCCTCGGCGTCCAGGTCGAGGCCGCCGACCGGCTCAGGGCCTGGGAACTCGTCGTCGAGGCGGTCGAGGTCGGCGGCCAGGCCGCCGGCCAGGGCGCGCGGAGCTGGAAGGGCGAGCGCGGCCTCCCCGAGAACTTCACCTGGGACGGCCTCGGCGACCAGAAGGCCCGCGCGGCCGATGGCCGCTACCAGGCCCGGCTCAAGGCGACCTACGTCAACGGCGACGCCGTCGAGGCGCTGACCGCGCCCTTCCTCCTCGACACCAAGGCTCCGGCCGTCGAGGTGAAGGCCGATTTGAGCCTCTTCTCGCCGAACGGCGACGGCCGCAAGGACGAGATCAAGATCGCCCAGAAATCCGTCGCCGGCGACGACTGGGTCGGCAGGATACTGCCTGAGGGCGCCGCCGCCGGCTCCGAGCCCCTGCGCGCCTTTGCCTGGAAGGGCCAGGCCGCGGACTTCGCCTGGGACGGCACCGACGAGGCGGGCAACCGCGTCAAGGACGGCCTCTATCGCTACGAGATCGCCTCCGTCGACGCCGCCGGCAACTCCTTCCGGACCTCCCTGACCGGCATCCGCGTCGACGCCCGGCCGGTGCAGGTCTTCGTCACCGCCTCCGACTCCGGCTTCTCGCCGAACGGCGACGGCTTCCGCGACGCGCTCTCCTTCGCCCCCATCGTGAATCTCCGCGAGGGGGTCGAGTCCTGGAAGCTCGCCGTCGTCGACAAGGCGGGCGCCGAGCGCCGCGTCTTCTCCGGCAAGGGCGGCGAGGTGCCGGCCCGCGTCGATTGGGACGGCAAGGACGGCTCGGGGGCGCCGCTGCAGGGCGAATTCGTCGGCCTCCTCGCCGTCGAGTACTTGAAGGGCGACCGCGCCGAGGCCCGCACGGGCGCCATCCTCGTCGACACCGAAGGCCCCAAGGTCGCCGTGCGGCTGACGCCCGATTTCTTCAGCCCCGACAACGACGGCGTGGACGACGAGCTTTCCATCGCCATTTCGGTCACCGACGCGAGCGAGGTCGAGGAGTGGCGCCTCGAGATCGACGAGGCCGCGGTCGTCGAGGGCGCGGCCCCCGGCGCCAAGCCCAAGGAGCGCCTCTTCATCGCCTGGGGCGGCAAGGGCCAGCCGGCCGCCTCCATCAGCTGGGACGGCCGCTCCGCCAAGGGCGAACTCGTCGAGGCGGCGACCGACTATCCCTTCTACTTCAGCGTG
>DAINBW010000265.1:0-4888 GCA_036732745.1 Spirochaetales bacterium
CGGCGAGGGGCCAGTTCCGGGTCTTGGTCACCTGGTCGGCGATGATGTTGCCGAGCATGTAGGAGTCCTTGCCGCCCACGAGGAGGGGCACCGCGTAGGCGCCGAAGATCGGGATGAAGGTGAAGAGGATGGCCGTCACGATGCCCCCCTTGATGCTGGGGAGGAGGACCAGGCGCAGGGCCTCGAGCTTCGAGGCGCCGAGGTCGCGGGCCGCCTCCAGCAGGGTGAAGTCGAACTTGTCGATCGTCGAGAAGAGGGGCAGGATCGCGTAGGGCAGGTACATGTAGACGAGGACGAGGACGACGGCCCACTGGTTGTACAGGAATTGCACCGGGTCGGCTACGACGCCGAGGGCGCGGAGCGCGTCGTTGAGGAAGCCCTCGTTGCCGAGGATGGCGATCCAGGCGTAGATCCGCACGAGGAAGTTTGTCCAGAAGGGCACGATGACGAGGAAGAGCCGCAAGGGCTGGTTCCCGCTCCGCGCGATCGAGTAGCCGCAGGGCAGGGCCACGATCAGGGTCAGGACCGTCGCGAGGAGGGAGACGAGGAGGGTGCGGAAGGCGACGAAGAGGAGGGAGGGATTGGCGAGGGCGCGGTACGCGTCGAGGGAGAGGCGAGGTTCGACGCCGCCGTAGAGGCCCTTTTCCATGAAGGAGTAGGCCACGATGATGACGAGGGGCGCCGCGAAGAAGAGGAGGAGCCAAAGCCCCTGGGGCGCCGCGTAGAGGGAGCCGTAGTTGCGCTTGGCGCTCACTTGGCCCTCCCGTCCGCGTCCGGGGGCTCGCCGCCGCGAACGGCGGCGCCGGCTTCGGCGGCGGAAATCCCGGCGGGCGGCGAACCGGCCGCGGCGTGCCCGGGGGCGTCGGTCTCCACGACGACGGCGTCGCGGGCGCTCCAGGAGAGGTAGACCTCGTCCTTCCAACGGATGTCGGGCACGCCCTCCGACCACTGCGCGTGCTGGCGGAAGACGACGAGGCTGGAGCCGGAGGCCTGGCCGGCGGCGCCGGGGACGGAGCGGACGATGTACTTGGTCTGGAAGCCCGAGTACACGGGCTCCTCGACGAGGCCGCGGAAGACGTTCATCTCGGGATTGGGGGCGGGCGGCGAGCCCGCGATCCGGAGCTTTTCGGGCCGGACGGCGACCGTGACGCGGGCGCCCACCGGCGCCTCGCCGTTCGCCTCCACGAGGAGGGAGCCGTAGCCCTCCGCCTCGACGCGGGCGATGGGTCCCTGCCGCTCGACGACGGGGCCCGAGAAGAGGTTCGTGTCCCCGATGAAGCGGGCGACGAATTCCGATTTCGGGTTTTCGTAGATCTGCTGGGGACTGCCCACCTGGAGGACGCGGCCGCCGTCCATGATCGCGATGCGGTCGGAGACGGACAGGGCCTCCGCCTGGTCGTGGGTGACGTAGATGAAGGTGATGCCGACCTGGTCGTGGATGGCGTCGAGCTCCAGGAGCATGTGCTGGCGGAGCTTGGCGTCGAGGGCGGAAAGCGGCTCGTCGAGGAGGAGGACCGAGGGCTCGTTGATGAGGGCCCGGGCTATCGCGACGCGCTGCTTCTGGCCGCCGGAGAGCTGGGAAGGCTTCTTGTCGGCGTGGCTCTCGAGCTGGACCAGGGCGAGGTGGCGTCGGACCTGCTCCTTGACGAGGCGGTTCGGCACCTTCCTGATGCGGAGGGGAAAGGCCACGTTCTCGAACACCGTGAGATGGGGGAAGAGGGCGTAGTTTTGGAACACGGTATTGCAGTGACGCTTGTCGGGCGGGAGTCCGGAGACCTCCCTGCCGTCGATGGTCACGGAGCCGGAATCCGGATCCTCGAAGCCGGCGATGACCCTGAGGAGGGTCGTCTTGCCGCAGCCCGAGGGGCCGAGGAGGGAGAAGAACTCCCCCTTCTTGATTTCCAGCGAGACGTCCTTCAGGGCCTCAAAATTCCCGAAGGACTTGCGAAGCGCCGAGACGGCGACGTCGGAGCCTTTCACTTCAGGGAGCCTCCTCGCGTAGCATAGTGCTGATGAGGTAGATATAGGGACAAGCGGCGCCTTTGGTCAATATCCGGAAGGCATAAATATTCCGCCGCGGCGCATATTAATGCGGCCGATCCACTATAAAGGTGAGAGGTCGAATCGACGGCGGCGCGGGCGGGGCTGCTCGGCCGGGGCGCCCCGCCCCGGCCGGGCGGCCCGCCGAAGGGCCTCAGTCCCGGCGCGAGGCCCGGAGGCGGGTCTCCAGGGCCGCGAGGGCGGCGCGCTCCCCTTCGGGCAGGAGGCCGAGAAGCTCGCGCCGGAAGCGGAGACCGAGCTCCTTCCGCTCGCGGATTCCCTCCACCTGGGCGTCCGACCAGTGCACCTTGCGCTCCTCGCGGAAGAGGTCGTAGTCGCCGACGCGGAGCCCGTCGTCCAGGTATTCGAGGCCGAGGAGAAAGCCCTTCACGCGCTCGGCGGGCAGGAAGGAAAGGAGCCGCAGCCGATACACGTCGATCGACATGAGGAAGCGGGGACTGTCCGTGCTCCAGGATTCCCCGAGGATGAGGCCGAGCTCCAGGGCGTTGACGACGCGCAGGAGGCGCTCAAGCTGGAGGCCGTACTCCTCGTAGCGGTCGTAGACCTTGATCTCGAGGTCGGTCCAGTCCCTGTCGCCGCGGCCCGCGTTGAGGTAGCGCAGGCCGTTGCGCCGGAGCTCGGTCTCGAGCTCGAGGGGGCTCCGCGCCGCGAGGGGGACGTGGAGGGCGATCGGATGGAGGTCAGCGAAGCCCACGCGCCCCTCGAGCGAGGCGCCGGAGACGCAGACGATGGAACCCGAGTCCTCGCGGTCCAGGAGGTCCAGAAGCCGGCCGGGGAAGGCCCCGAGTTCCTCCTCGATGCGGCCGACGACCGCGTCGAGGTCGCCGACGCCCCGGAAGAGCACGATGCGCGGCGCCATCCGGACGCCGCGGAGCGGCGGCCGCCCCGGCTCGAGGAGGCGCAGGAGGAACTCCTCGACGGGAAGGGGCGCGAGGAAAACGCGCCCGAGCTCGGCCAGGCGCACCGGTTCGCCCCGGCCGGGAAGGGAGGAGACCAGGGCCACGATGGTCGAAGCCCCGTCCCCCGACTCGAAGGCATCCTCGAAGCGGGGATACTCCCGGCCGAGCCCCGCGAGCTCCGCGGCGAAGGCCGGCCCCTCGGGCTCGACGAGAAGGATGCGCGGTCCGCCGCGGATCAACGAGAGCATCGCCGCCCTCCCCTACATCCCGATCTTGCGGCGCAGGAGCCGCTCGTCGTCGGTGCCCGCGGGATAGGGCAGGTGATAGATGTCCCGGCTCCCGAGGTCGAGGACGTTGATGGCGGCGACCCCGTTCAGGTAGATGAACCCGTCTCCGAAGCGGCTGCGCTCCGAAAGGTCGTGGCCGTAGAAGAGGTACTCGGCGCCCGTCGCCGCGGCGCTCGAGGCCCAGTGGCTGGCGGCGCAATCCAGGCGGCCCGCCACGAAGCGGGTCGCCCCGCCGACGACGAGGGCCTCGGGAAAAAAGGACTCGAGGAGGCCCGGGTCGTCGTGGTTGCCGACGGCGAACAAGAGGCGCAGGCCCTGCCCCGGCGCGCCGCCCCGCGGGGCCGCGCCGAGGCGCGGCAGGAGAAGGGCGCGCAGGGCGGCGAGCCGGGCCGCGTAGCGGGACTTGAGGTCGGGGTTCAGCTCGAGCTTCACCTCGTCGGCGACGTCCCCCGTGATGAGGAGCCAAGCCGGCCGCAGCCGGTCCAGGAGGCGTCCAAGCACGGGGTAAAAGCCGCTCGGCGTGTCGGAGACATGGAGGAGGAGGGGGCCCGGCGAGTCGAGCAGGGCCCGGGGCAGATAGACGGAACCCAGGCCGCGATGGACTAGGGTGGCGAGGTATTCGGCGTTGGAGACCACGAGCCCAGTATCAGGCAGGCCGGGCCCGCTGTAAAGCGGAAATCGCGGGCGCCGGCCGGGGATCGTCAGGCGCCGACGGCCCTCCGCACGAGGACGAGGACCTGTTCTTTCGCGGCCTCGGCCTCGGCGACGAGGGCGAGGGCCTTGGCCTTGAGGTCGGCGACGAAGGCGGCGTCCGTGATGGAGCCGAGGTTGATGAGAACGTTGAGGGCCGCGCCCTCGGCGCCCGCGCGGGCCATGAGGGCGCCGACGCCGGCGTCGGAGGCGGAGTTCGCGTTGCCCTTGGCGGCGGCGAGCTCGCAGAGGCGGATCGCCTCGACGCAGACCCTGGCCGTCTCGAGGGGGACGAGGGCGGCCTTCTTGTAGCCGGCCTGCATCGCGGCCTCGCGGGCGGCCTTCTCCTCGGCGCTCGCCTTGGGCAGCTTCATCGCCTCCATGAGGTCGTTGAAGGCGGCGGTGTCCTCGTCCACGGCGCGGATCAGGGCGGCCTTGACGGCCTGGCCGCGGACGGCGAGCGCGGACATCTCGGCGAAGGCGGCCTCGTAGCCCTTCTTGCCGACGGTGAGGTTGGCGACCATCGCCGCGAGGGCGGCGCCGAGGGAGCCCGCGAGCGCCGCGACCGAGCCGCCGCCGGGGGCGGGGGACTCGCTCGCCACCTCGTCCACGAAGTCGGCCACCTTCATCGCGACGAGGGGAGCGGGCTGCCGGCCCGCGTACTCGACGATCTTCTTGTCGGGGTCGAAGGGGGCGACGGAGTCGAGGCCCATGGAGCGGATGGCCGTCTCCACGAGCTCGCGCTCCGAGGCGCCTTCGCTCTTGCCCATCTTCTTGAGGAAGTGGCGTCCCGCGATCACGAGGGGCTCCAGGGGGAGGAGGCCGACGATCTCGGAACCGGTGACGAGGAGGCCGAGCTTCTCCGACTCCGCCTTCGCGGTCTCATAGACGACGTGGAGGGGGGTCGTGTTGTAGTTGACGAGGTTGATGGAGATCTGCGCGCACTTGTAG
>DAINBW010000266.1:0-4859 GCA_036732745.1 Spirochaetales bacterium
GAGGGCGCGGCGCGAGGCCCGCCTCGGGCTCTGAGCGCCACCGCCGGGCCGGGCCGCCTCCGGGCCGCACCGAAGCGGCTTCCTTCGCTCCGGGGCTTAGCCCTTTAGTCCCCGCTTTCGCCGATCAGCTCGGCCAGGGCGCGCAGGGCCAGGGTGTAGGAGCGCCAGCCGAAGCCCTTCACCGTGCCCACGCAGACCGGGCCGATCATCGAGACCCGCCGGAAGTCCTCCCTCGCGTCGGTATTGGATAGGTGGACCTCGATGACGGGGTAGCCCACCGCGGCTATCGCGTCGCGGAGGGCGATGGAGCTGTGGGTGTAGGCGCCGGCGTTGAAGATTGCGCCCTCAGCCCAGCGCATGGCGGCGTGGAGTTCGTCCACGAGGACGCCTTCGATGTTGGACTGCACGAAGCGCGGCAGGATGCCGATGTCCACCGCGAGGGCCGCGACCCGTTCGTCGATTTCCGCGAGGGTCAGGCTCCCGTAGATCCCCGGCTCCCTCTTGCCGAGAAGGTTGAGGTTGGGCCCGTTGAGGACGAGGATTTCCTTCATGTTGCCGCTCCCCGCCGCGCCGGGCGCGCGGCGCGATTCGTGATAGGCCGACTGTACCCGTCGGCGCCTCCCTTCCGCAAGGGCCGTGCCCTAGTCCGCCGGGGCGCCGCCGTAGCTGTCGAGCCTGGCGGGGAGGCCGAGGGCGGCGAGCCGCCGGAACACGCAGTCCTCGAGCTTCGGCTCCCGCGCGAGGCTGGAGACCGTCACGTAGAGTTCTCCGGCGTGGCTGTGGATGGCGAGATTCGCCTTGGTCTTGGTCGAGGGGGCCTGTGCGAGGTCGAAGCGCCTGATCCGCCCGGCCGGGCCTTCCGGGAAGTCGACGGGGCCGAGGTTCATCACGACGCCGGAGACGTAGTCCTCGCCGAGGGCGGCGGCCAGGATCCGCGCCGCGAAGTCCTTGACGCGCAGGGGGATGAGGTTGATGAGGGGATGCCGCGTCCCGTTGACGTTGCGCGAAATCTGCCGGGCGAGCTCGCGCGCGTCGTTCTCGAGGCGCGACTGGAGCTTGACGCGTTCGAGGATGGAGGGAAAGTCGCGGGGCCCGAGGCGCATGTCCTGGCCGACGATGATGAACAGCGTGAAGTTGCGGTTGCTCGCGGTCGGGTAGTGGCGCCGCATGTCGACGGGGATCTCGGCGGCCAGCTGGGTGTGCCGCCGGGCGGCGGCCGGCGCCTCCAGCCAGAGCTCCTGGAGGCTGTCGAGGTAGACGGCCGTGAAGAACTCGGTGAGGGTGGCGCCGCGGGACTTGGCCGCGGCGACGGCCGCCGCCAGGGGCAGGCGTCCGGTCGTCACGCGATAGAGCCCCGTGTCGAGGAGGGCGCCGTCGACATGGAAGGCCTTCCGGCCCATGACGGGGACGGGCAGGCCGGGTTCGTAATGGCGGTCGTAGGCGTCCTCCCACTCCACGGGCGAGGGCCGGCCGGCCAGGTCGTAGATGTCCGGGTCATCCGCCGCCGCGGGAACGCCGCCGAGGCGGCAGTACTCGGCGACGAGGGTCTTCATGAAGCGGATCGCGCCCTTGCCGTCGGCCACGATGTGGGAGAACTCGGCGGCCAGGCGCGCGCCGCGCGCGCGGACGCGGAAGAGGCAGGTGCCCCGGCGGTTCGGGTCGAAGCCCTGGCAGGGCGACGGCGCGTCATCCTCCACGAGGATCGGACGGGTCGTCGGCACCAGATAGTACCAAAAAAAGCCGCGGCGGAGCTCTACGGCCAGGTAGGGAAAGCGGGCGACGGTCGCGTCGAGGGCGACCTGGAGGCGGTCCCGGTCCACGTCCTCGTCGAAGTCCACGGAGAGGCGGAACAGCGAGGTGCAGGTCTCCCCGGAGGTCGCCGGCATGATCGTCGCGGCGTTGTCGAGGGCATAGAAGGCCGGGCGCTCGTCCCGCGCGGACCGGTCGCCTGAAAGGCCGAGGGTCGTCCGTTCGAGGCTGGGGACGAAGCGCGGCGCTGGAACATCGGACATGGGCTCAACTCCTCGTGGATCTTGGCCGCTCCCCTCCTCCCCGTCGGGCGGAGCCGGTCGGCCTCTGGCATGGCGTATTGACCGCGGAGGCGGGCTTTCCGTTGCGGCTCGGCGCGGAAATTCGCGGCCGTGGAAGGCAGGCCCTTTCCCGATTCCCGGTTCGATGCTAACAAGCGGGGGGCGCCGCGTCAACGCCGCGCCAAGGCCGCGTCAACGCCGCGCCAAGGCCGCGACTGGGTCGCGCCATGGCCGCGCCAAGTCCGCGGGGCCGGTAAGGGCGGGCCGCGGGGCCGGCGAGGGCGGGTGGCTTTACTCCCGCGCGCCCGGGGTGTATTCTTTTCGGACGATAACATCGCCCCAAGGAGACCCCCATGAGCCCAGTCGAAGCCTGGCACGCCGAGACCCTCGGCAGCGCGGCCTGCGAAGCCCTCAAGAAGAACGGATTCGAGGCGGAGTTTTGTCCCGACGGCAAGGCCGCCCTCGCGCGGATCGCCTCCTTCGTGAAGCCCGGCATGAGCGTCGGCTTCGGCGGCTCGATGAGCCTCCGCGCCATCGGCGCCCCCGAGAAGGTCGCCGCCCTCGGCGCCAAGGTGCTGGACCACAACGTCCCCGGCCTCGGCCAGGACGAGAAGCTGGCCATCCTCCGCGCCCAGCTCACCGCCGACCTCTTCCTCTCCGGCTCCAACGCCGTGACGCTGGAGGGCGAGATCCTCAACGTGGACGGCAACGGCAACCGCGTCGCGGCCCTCACCTTCGGCCCCAAGAAGACGGTCGTCGTCGTCGGTGTCAACAAGATCGTCCGCGACATCGACGAGGCTTTCGCCCGCGTGGAGACCACCGCCTCGCCGATGAACAACAAGCGCCTCGACAAGACGAATCCCTGCGTGAAGACGGGCACCTGCGAGGACTGCAAGGGTCCCGGCAGGATCTGCCGCGTCTACCAGATCCTGGCCCGGAAGCCGAGCCTGTCGGATTTCACCGTCATCGTGGTCGGGGAGAACCTCGGCTTCTAGCCGGGACTTCGCGCCGTGCGCCGCCCGACGGGTGGTCGAAATACGAGAAGGCCGGGTCACCCCGGCCTTCTGCTATATGATGCGGTCCTGGCGGAATCTAGGCCGCAGGCCGCTGACCATGGATCGGGGCGCTGTTCGCGTTGCGCATGGGCGCCTCCTTCCAGATCGTGATGGGCCAAAGTATAGGCCTCCCGCGCCGGCCAAGTCCAGTGGTCCCCAAGGCGCCGCCGGGCTGGCCGCGGCGGCGGCGATCGCGGCCGCGGCGGCACGGGCCGGGGTGGTGGCCGCCGCGCGGGCGGCGGGGACGCGGGCCGGGGACGCGACCGCGGCGCCTTCGCGGTGTTTCGGCTAACGCGTCGCCTTGACCGTCCATTCCTTGAGGAGCTTGCCGTCCCGGTCGCGGAAGGCCAGGGCGATGGAGGTCGCGGAGACGTCGAGGTCGAGGCGGCCGTAGACCCCGCGGGCGAACCACAGCGAAGACGGCGATACGAAGGTGGGCTCGGGATCGGGCTTGCCGCCCAGGGCGCCGATCGTCGCGTAGGCGACGCCGTTCCGCTCCAGGAGCTCCATGTAGTGGTTGTGGCCGGAGACGACGAGGTCAACCTTGTGGCGCTCGAGGATGGGCGCGACCTCCGCCAGGGTGCCGAAATGGTCGTACCAAGGCATGCGGGTGTCCTCGTCCACGTAGCCGGAGCTGGCGAAGAAGCAGTGGGAGAGGACGATGACGGGCCGTTCCGTCGGCGTCGCCGCCAGGGTCTTCTCGAGCCAGGCGCGCTGCTTGGCGTCGAAGCTTTCGGCTCCCCAGAGTAGGTTGAGGACGACGATCTTGGCGGGGCCCGCCTCGATCGAGTAATAGAACGGCGAACCCGAGTCCGAGCGGAACTTGTCGGGGAAGAAGTACTTCCGGAAATGATATTCGCCGTTGACGAGGCCGTCGTGGTTGCCGAGGAGGGGCCGGACCGGAACCGCGGGGAGGAGGGCGGCGAGCTCCAGGGCCTCTTCCCTCCACGGCGCCTCGTCCATCCCCATCTCGACGTTGTCGCCGAGGATGAAGAAGGCGTCGCGCGCGGGTCGGGCGGCGGCCAGGCTCTTGAGCGTGGCGGTCCTGGCGTCGGCGTCGGCGCTGGCCTTGCCCCAGTGGGGGTCGGAGGAGAGGGACAGGCGCGCGACGGGGCCGCCGTCTTCGCCCGCCGGGCCGCGGAGCGCTATGCCGGCGGCGGGCTCCACGAGATTCAAGGCGGGCAGGGGTTTCGTGAGCGCGCGGGAGCGCAGCTGGATTTCGCCGAAGCCGATGGCGCCGGCGGCGATGACGAGGCCGGCCATGGCTATCGCGGCGACCGCGAGCCCGGCGCCGATCCGGGACCCCTCGCGGCGGAGCCAGGGCAGGCCCGCGAGGGCGAGGAGGAGGGGCAGGCCGGCGGCCACCGCGATCACGGTGAAATAGCCGCCATAGCCCCATTGCGCCAAACCGGCGCTGCCTTGGAGGGAGTGAAGCCAGGCGAGGAGGCCGAAGCCGGCCGCGGCGGCGAGAAATCCGGCGACGAGGCCGAAGACCTTGGTGGTGGTTTTCATTGAGACTCCGCCGGAGAGCCTACGCCGCGGCCCTCCGGCGGTCAAGGCGGAAGCCGGTTTTTATCGCCGACTTCCGCGGAATGGCGGCTTATTCGAGAAGGCTCGTCGGCGCGGCCGTCGCCGCCGGCTCGGGCGCGCCGGCGGGCTTGGCCGCCGCGAGGGTCGCGGGAGCCTTGGGCGCGGCGGCGGCGGGCTTGGCGGCCGGCGAACTCGGGGCCGGCGCGGCCGGCGCGCGGGCGCCGGAGAGCCGGCCGTCGGCGCC
>DAINBW010000267.1:0-4366 GCA_036732745.1 Spirochaetales bacterium
AGCGCCCTCGAACAGGACGAGGTCTCCCCCGCTCCGCCGGCCCCCAAGCCGGCGGCGAAGCCGTCCCCCAAGCCGGCGGCGAAGCCGTCCCCCAAGCCGGCGGCGAAGCCGTCCCCCGCGGCCAAGCCCGAGGCCTTGCCGGAAGCCGCCAAGCCGGCCTTTTCCGCAGCCACCGAAGCCGTACCTCCAGCGCTTGACCTTACCGCGGATTTGGCCGTGGCCGACATCGATGAGAGCGAACTCCAGGGCATCGGCGCCGATTTGGGTGCGGCGGAGATAAGCGCCGAAGTGGACCTGCCGGCCACGCTCGATTTCGACGCCGAAATCGAGACCGCTGTCGAGGATGAAGAGCTTCCGCCGCCGCCCCTGTCGGCGATACCGGCGGGAAACGCTCCGGAAAGCCTCGAGCCTCCGGCCTTCGATCCCAAGGCCTTCCCCTTCACGGCAGCGGAAATCTCCAGCTTGACCGAAGAGTTGACGCGCCTGCCCGAAGGCGCCGACGATCTTGTCGCCGCCTACGCGCGCATCGCCGAAGCCCTGCCCTTGGGGGCGCTGGCCCTTCTTTTTTCCGAGGACGAGGGTATCCGCGTCGCCGCCTCCTACGGCTTTTCCTTCCGCGCGGACCGTGTCGGCGAGCCGACCATCGACGCGGTGGCAGCCTCCCTCGACGGCAAGCTCTGCGGCCTCAAGACCCGGGATCTTCTCGAAAGCCTGGTGGAAACCGACCTTTCCGTCGCGCTCCGCGCTTCGGTCTCCCTCGACGTGGAAGGCGAACCCAAGGCCCTCTGGCTCTATGCCGATGCCCGGCTCGACGGCTCCTCCCCCGAGCTCGTCGAAGCGGTCGCCGAGCTCTTCGCGGCCCGGGCCCTCCGCGCCGCCCCGCTGCCGGAGCGCGGCGATCCCGAAGCGGCGCTCCTCCGCTCGGGCGAGCTTGGCCGCGGCGAAGGCCACGCGGTCGTGGCCGTCTTCGAGCTTGCTTCCTACATCGACTACTTCGAGTTCCTCGTCCCCGGCCTGCGCCGAGCCGCCGTGGAGGGCGCCGTCCGCGGGGCTTCGCTCGGGATGTTGGGTCCGCGGGGCGAGGCCCTCGTCCTGCCCGGTGAGCGCTTTGTCATCTTCCTGTACTCCCCGAAGCCGCTCGATCCCGAACTCGCCCTCGTACAGTTCGGCAAGTCCCTGCGCCGCGCCCTGCCCTTCTTCGGCTCGGCCGAGCCCCCCGAGGGCAAGGCTCTGGGCCTGGACTTGGCATACGAAGGCGCGCGCGGCCTTCTCGAGCGCTTCCTCGCCGACTAGGACCATGGAGCCGGTCTTCGACCGCTCGAAAAGCGGGGCCCCGAGCGCGAGCCGCGGCTCCTTGCGGCTCCATTCGGCCTACGATCCCGTCGCCGAGGCCGAGCGTTTCCTCGACACGGCCCTTGGCGGCAAGAAACCGCCGCTCGTGATCCTGGCCGGCGCTTGCCTCGACTACCTCAGTCCCACCCTGCGAAAGCGATTGCCCGGTTCCACCATCCTCTCCCTGCAATTCGATCCCGCCTTCCGTGGTCGCGGACCGCTGGCCTCTTCCGACTTGCCGCCGACGTCCGTATCGGGGGATCATCGCTTCGCCGAGCACTTTCCCGACGAGGAGGACCTCGCGGCCTTTCTCGAAGCGCGGCTCGACGAGGACTTGGCGTCGGGCCTGTGCTGCCTGGAATGGCCACCCGCCGTCCGCGCCTATCCGGAAGAAGCGGAGCGGACGGCCCGCGTCCTCCGCGCGGCCGTGGACAAGGCGGTCTCCTCGGCCGCCACCCTCAAGGTTTTCGGCGCCTCCTGGTTCGCCAACGCCTGTCGATCCTTCCTTCTCGTGGAAGGACTGGCGGAGCCTGCCCGCCTTGGGGGTCCGATCGTCCTGGCCGCAGCGGGGCCGAGCCTTGAAGCGGCGCTCCAGGACCTGGAGCCCTACCGAGGCGCCTTCCGCCTCGTCGCCGTGTCATCGGCCCTGGCTGCGATCCGGGCGAGGGGCTTCAGGGTGGATCTGGTCGTGGCGACGGACGGCGGCTTCTGGAGCAGGGCTCATCTCTATCCCCTGGCCACCGAGGCCCCCTCGCCGCGCCCTGTCATCGCCTCTCCCCTGTCGGCCCTTCCCTCGGCCCGGCTGGCCGGCGTCGCGGATCTTCTTCTCATCGAACAGGACGGCTTCCCCGAGCGGGAACTCGCGGCGGCCCTGGGCGGCGGTCTCCGGCTGCCCTGCCACGGCACGGTGTCGGGCACGGCCCTCGCCCTCGCCGGCCTCCTGTCCGACGGTTCGCCCATCCTCTGCGCCGGCTTCGATTTCGCGGCCTTGGGCCCGCGGGGCCACGCGAGCCCCCATGGCTTTGACCGCTTCCTTGACGGAGAGGCGTCGCGCCTGGCGCCGGGGGAAGGCCGCGTCTTCTCCCGCGCCATCGCGGATACGCCCAACCAGCTCGGCGAAGGCCCCTGGCGAAGCTCGAGAAGCCTCGCCACCTATGCCGCGGCCCTCGGCGCCGAGGCCCTCTCCGCGCGGCGCGGCGGCGGACTTTTCAGGCTTAGACCTTCGCCCGTGGCGGTCGGCGGCCTCGAGACGATCCAGCCCGGGCGGCTCGGCGCCATCCTGCCGGGTCCCGCCCTGCCGCCCCCGGAGCGGCGCGTCCGGGCCGCGCCGCCCCGTCCCGCGCGGGAAGCGGCCCTGCGCCGGCTGTTCGAGGCCTCGCGCCAGGCGGCGCGGCTGGCCGCCGAAGCGCTTTCCGGCGGCGCCCTGCCCGAGGATCCGCGCGCGCGGGAACTCTGCCGCGCCCTCGACCTGCCGGACTGGGCCGCGGCGAGGCGCGCGGTCATCGTCGGCGGGGATCCCCGCCCGGCCGCGGCGGCGCTTGAAGCCTCGCTGCTCGGCCAACTCGACTCGCTGGAAGGGAGGCTCCTCCGATGAGCGACCTTGTCTATCGCCGGAATCTCCTCGCGCTCTCGACGCGCAATCCCGGCCTCGCCGCGCGGCTTGACGGCACGGAACCCGACCCGCGCCTTCGCGTCAAGGAAGCGCGAAGCGGCGCGCCGGTTCCCGTCTACGCCTTGGCCGAGCGCGAGGCGGCCTTCCATTCCCTCATGGACCCCCGCCGCGAGGGCGAACGGCTGGCCGCCGCCCAGGCGCCCGGCGGCTTCGTCGTCGCCCTGGGCCTCGGCGGCGGCTACGGCCTCGCTCCCTTCCTGGCCTCCAGCGCCACGACGGGCATCCCCGTGGTCGAGTACCGGGCCTCGCTGCTCAGGGCCCTGCTCGAGGAGCTCGATCTTTCGGAGCTTTTCGTCGACGGGCGGGTTTCCCTCGTCCTCGATCCGGAGCCGGGCGAGCTCGAGGCGGCGCTGCTCTCGTCCTATTTGCCGCCCCTCGCCGGCGACATCCGCACGGTTCCGCTGCGGAGCCGCGTCGATCTTGATCCAGAGCGCTTCGCCGCCGCCACCGACTCCATCCGCGCCGTGTTGTCGCGGATTTCGGACGACTACAGCGTGCAGGCTTTTTTCGGCAAGCTCTGGTTCCGGAACGCCGTGAGGAACCTCTTCATCGCGGAGCGCCCCGCCGCCGCCCTGCCGCCGATCCGGAAGGCGGCGGTGACGGCCGCCGGCCCCTCCCTCGAAGCGGGGCTGCCGGCCCTGCGGGAGGCGCGGGACAAGGGCGCCTTCCTCATCGCGACCGACACGAGCCTGCCCGCCCTGGTCGGCGCCGGACTCACGCCCGACGCCGTGGTCTCAATCGACTGCCAGGCGATCAGCTACTACCACTTCATCAAGGGCATACCGCCCAAGGTGCCCCTGGTACTCGACCTCGCCTCGCCCAACCGGCTTGCCCGCCTCACCGACTCGGTCCGCTTCTTCAGCTCGGGACATCCCTTCTGCGCCTATCTCTCCTCGCGCTTCCGGCGCTTTCCCGCGCTGGATACCTCGGGCGGCAACGTGACCCACGCGGCCCTCTCCCTCGCGGAGGCGCTGGGCGCGGAATCCGCCCTCCTCCTCGGCGCGGATTTCTCCTATCCCGACGGCAAGAGCTACGCGCGGGGAACCTACATCTACGACTATTTCGACCAACGCAGCGGGCGTTTCGCCCCCTCGGAGAGCCTCTTTTCCGGCTTCATCTTCAGGAACAGCTCCGTCTTCCGCGAGGAGGACCGCGACGACGGGGGCAAGGCGTACGCGCGCTTCGTCACGAAGCCCCTCGTCGCCTATCGCGAGCACCTGGAGCGCTTCGCCGCCGCCTCGAGCCTCGACGTGCGGCCGCTCCGCGGGAGGGGCGTGGAAATCCGCATTCCGCCCAAGACGGGACGGGGACCGCGCCGTCGGGAACTCTTCGCGGCCGGCCCCGCCACCACGAGCGCCGCCG
>DAINBW010000267.1:4376-4841 GCA_036732745.1 Spirochaetales bacterium
CGCCCTGCCAACGCCGCGGGAGCCCGCTTCGGTGTACCTAAGCTCGCTCCCGGCGGAGGCGCGCGACCTTTGGACCACCCTTCTTCCGAGCGCCAGCGCCCTCCAGCGCGCGGCCGGCCAGGCCGGACGGCGGGCGGAGGCCGGAGCGCCTACGTCGCGGGGCGCCCAAGGCCCCGCCGGGGGACCGGCCGGACTCCTTGAGGAGACGCGGGCTTGGGCACTGAGGGAGATAGCCGAGGCGCTGGAGGCTTCGCGCTAGGGCGCGTTTTCCGGCTGCCCGGCTACCCTCGGCCGCGACCACGGCCGTACATGGTATCGCCGCGACGAGGCCGCGCCGGACTGCGCCGCCGCCTGCGCCACGCGGGTAGTGCCGGCGGCGCCACGCAGGCAGCGCCGGCGGCGCCACTACGGCGCCACGCGGGCGACTACTGGACGAAGTGAGCCCGGCCGGCCAGGATGCCGTAC
>DAINBW010000268.1:0-4831 GCA_036732745.1 Spirochaetales bacterium
CGACGGCGGCGCGGTCCACGCCGGTCTCGAGGTCCAGGCGGTCGGCGAAGAGTTGCACGATCTCGTAGGCGACGTGGGCGGGACCGCCGGACCAGGCCAGGGCCGTGGTGTCGACGACGTCGACGCCGTGGACCATCGCCATGAGGATGCTCGCCGTTCCGTAGCCGGGCGTGCAGTGGGTGTGGAGGTCGATCGGGATGCCGACCTCGGCCTTGAGGGCCTTGATGAGCTCGGCGGACTCCGCGGGATCAACCAGGCCCGCCATGTCCTTGATCGTGATCATGTCGGCGCCGAGCCGCTCGAGCTCCTTCGCCTTGTCGACGAAGTAGCGGATCGTGAAGAGGTTCTTCGGGAGCTTCCGGCCCTTGAGGAAGGCCTGGAAGCGCTCCTTGCGCGGGAAGTGCGGATCGACGGTGTAGCAGACCGCGCAGTCGGCCATGCCGCCCGCTTCCTTCACGAAGCGCATGGAGCTCGTCATGTTGTCGACGTCGTTGAGGGCGTCGAAGATGCGCATGATGTCGACGCCGGACTTGACGGCGTTCTTGCAGAAGCCCTCGATGACCGAGTCGGGGTAGGGCGTGTAGCCGAAGAGGTTGCGCCCGCGGGAGAGGGCGGTGAGCTTGGAGGCGCCGCCGACGCCGGCCTTGATCTTTTCGAGGCGCTCCCAGGGATTCTCGTCGAGGTAGCGCATGACCGAATCGGGCACGGCCCCGCCCCAGACTTCCATCGCGTAGAAGCCGGCGTTCTTGTAGAGGGGGAGAACGCGGTCGACCTGGGCTTGGTTCATGCGGGTCGCGAACTGCGACTGCTGGCCGTCGCGAAGGGTGAGGTCGCGGATGAGGAGGCGCTTGGACATGGTAGTCTCCGTCGAGGATGATGGCCCCGAAAAAGGGATGGACCCGCCGGGGCGCTTTCCTCGACCAGTATACTCCCGGATCGGCCGGATCAGCAATCCTGCGGGCGCTTTTTGCCCTCCCCGCGGTGTCGCGTCGGCGACGCGCCGCGGACGCGCCGGCGGCGCGCCGGAGGGTTTCTCAGCGCTCCCGGCGCCCCAGGGCTTCGGAGATGAGGTCGGCGTGCTTCTTTACCTTCGCGATCTTGTCGGTGAAGCCGGAACCTTCGAAGCGGACCGAAGGGCCGGACATCGCCAGGGCCGCGACGACCTCCCGCCTGGCGTTCTGCACCGGCGCGGCGATGGAGCTGACGCCTTCTTCCCGCTCGCCGAGGCTCACGGTGTAGCCGCTCCGCCTGAGTTCCTCGAGGGCTTCCTCCGTCGTGAAGGGATCCATTTCCATGAGCTTCCGGCGCTTCTCCTCGGGCAGGTACGCGAGGAGGACGCGGCCCGCGGCGCCGCGCGTGAGGAGGTGTCGGTCGCCGACGTTGATGACGCGGCGCAAGGGGCGCGAACTCTCCACGCGCTCGACGCAGATGCGTTCGTCGTCCTGCACGACGTAGAGGCTGACGCCTTCGTCGTAGATGCGGTTCAGGTCGCGCATGAAGGGGAGGGCGATCTTCCTGATGTCGACGTTGGAGAAGCCGAGCGCCGAGATCTGGGCGATCTTCGGGCCGAGGGCGTAGCGGAGAGTCTCCTTGTTCCGGGAGAGGTAGCTCCGCTTCTCCAGGGTGGAGACGATGCGCGAGGTCGTGCTCATCGCGAGGTTGATGCGGGCGGCGATGTCCGTCAGCGAGAGTTCGAGCTGGCCGGGCGCGAAGCAGTCCAGGATGTCGAGGGCCCGTTCGACGGCCCGCACGGAATCTTCTTTTTCGATCATGCGCGTCACTTTCGCTCGGGCTTGAAGACGCCGCGAGGCTTGCGGAGTTGGCACTCTTGTCTGGCGGAATCATGTTCCGGCTGTTGGAATAATAACACGCTTTCGTCCACCGTCAATAACCATGGAACCAAGTCCGCGCCGCCGGATGGCGGGTCGTTTCGCCTTCCCGTTAACAGCTTCAGATTTGCATGCTACAATGTCCCCCGTCGGCGGAGATGATCGTATATCTGATCATTTTGCTCCCCCGGCGGGGTGTTGACAGAACGACAGTATAGTTTATACTTCCGACAGATGGAAGCCCGAATTTTCGCTTCCATTCGACGGAATCGCCTTCCGATATTGCGTGGCCCGGGCCTCGCGCGGCGACGAGGCCCGAGTTTTGACAGGACCGCCGGATTGGACTATGGTTTACGCGTTCGTCGTGGCGGATTCGCCCGGCGCTCGCCGGATCTACCCTAATCGCAACTTGGTTATTCGTGATCGAGCCCACCTCCGGCTGCGGCTGCCTAGGCCCGCCTGTGGGGGCGCATCTCCATGAGAGCGAAGGATATGAGCGAACAAAAGAAGGTGTTTTACCACGTCACGAGGGAAAAGTGGTGCAAGGGATGCAACATCTGCGTCGCCTTCTGCCCCAAGCAGGTCCTGGCGCTCCACAACGGCAAGATCGCCGTGGAGCGTCCCGAGGACTGCATCGGTTGCCGCATGTGCGAGCTCCGCTGCCCGGATTTCGCCATCGAGGTAAAGGAAAAGGGCGCCGAGCCCGCGAAGCCGGAAGCCGCGGCGTCCGATTTCGATCTGCCGCCGGAGGCCGACCATGCCTAAGACCGTCAAGCTCATGCAGGGCAACGAAGCCTGCACCGCCGGCGCCCTCGCCGCTGGCCTCAAGTTCTACGCGGGCTACCCCATCACGCCTTCCACCGAGATCGCCGAGCTGTGCGCCGAGGAGCTTCCGAAGATCGGCGGCAAGTTCATCCAGATGGAGGACGAGATCGGCTCCATCGCCGCGATCATCGGC
The DNA here is from genome assembly GCA_036732745.1 of Spirochaetales bacterium. Taxonomy (GTDB): domain Bacteria; phylum Spirochaetota; class Spirochaetia; order Treponematales; family Rectinemataceae; genus JAEUJG01. The sequence continues at coordinate 2,788 of DAINBW010000268.1, forward strand.
GCCTCCCTCACCGGCAAGAAGTCGATGACCGCGACGAGCGGCCCCGGCTTCTCCCTCATGCAGGAGTGCCTCGGCTACGCTTCGCTCTGCGAGATCCCCATCGTCATCGTCAACGTCCAGCGCATGGGCCCCTCCACGGGCATGCCCACCTCGCCGGCCCAGGCCGACGTGATGCAGGCGCGCTGGGGCACCCACGGCGACCACCCCGTCATCGTCCTCGCGCCCGGCAACGTCCGCGAGTGCTTCGAGCTGACCCTCCGCGCCTTCGACCTTTCCGAGAAGTACCGCGTGCCGGCCATCGTCCTCACCGACGAGGTCATCGGCCACATGCGCGAGAAGGTCGAGCTGCCCGATCCCGCCGACGTGAAGCCCCTCCGCCGCGCGGCGCCCAAGAGCCCCGCGGGCTACAAGCCCTACGCGGTCGATTCCGACTCGGCGACGCCCCTCATGGCGCCCTTCGGCGAAGGCTACCGCTGGCACGTGACCGGCCTCTTCCACGACGAGTCCGGCTTTCCCTCGAACAAGCCCGAGGTCGCCGACAAGCTCCTCCGCCGCCTTATGGCCAAGGTGGAGAAGAACGCCGCCGACATCGAAGACTACGCGACCGAGAGCCTGGAGGACTGCGACATCGCGGTCATCTCCTTCGGCTCCTCTGCGATGTCCTCCCTCTCCGCCGTCCGCCGCCTCCGCAAGGAGGGCAAGAAGGCCGGCATGCTCCGCCTGAAGACGATCTGGCCCTTCCCCGAGACCGTCGTCCGCGAGCTCGCGGGCCACGCCAAGACGATCTTCGTGCCCGAGATGAACCTCGGCCAGCTCGCCCTCGAAGTCGAGCGCGTCGTCGCCGGCCGCGCCCGCGTCGTGCGGGTCGGCAAGGTCAACGGCGAGCTCTTCCGCCCGGAAGAGATCTACAACGCGATCATGGGGGCCAAGTGATGTCCGACGCACTGAAGTACTTCCGCCAGGATCGGCTCCCCCACATCTGGTGCCCCGGCTGCGGCCACGGCACGGTGACCGGAGCCCTCGTCCGCGCCATCGAGCGCCTCGGCCTCGACAAGAACAAGATTTGCGTGGTCTCCGGCATCGGCTGCTCCTCGCGCGCGGTCGGCTACCTCGACTTCGACACGCTGCACACGGCCCACGGCCGCGCCCTCGCCTTCGCGACGGGCATCAAGCTCTCCCGCCCCGACCTCAAGGTCATCGTCATGACGGGCGACGGCGACTGCACCGCCATCGGCGGCAACCACTTCATCCACGCCGCCCGCCGCAACATCGGCATCACGACCATCGTCATGAACAACGAGATCTACGGCATGACGAGCGGCCAGTACTCGCCGATGACGCCCAAGGGCCTCCTCGGCACCACGGCGCCCTACGGCAACGCGGAGCGGAGCTTCGACCTCTGCGAGCTCGCCAAGGCCTCCGGCGCGACCTTCGTCGGCCGCGGCACCTCCTTCCACGTCCCGCTCCTCATCGACCTCATCGAGAAGGCCCTCCAGAACGACGGCTTCTCCGTCGTCGAGGCGATCACCCAGTGCCCGACCTACCTCGGCCGCAAGAACAAGCTCGGCGGCGCGGTGGAGATGCTGAACTGGATCAAGGACAAGACCATCAACGCGAAGGCCGCAGCCGCGCTGCCGCCGGAGAAGAAGGCGGGCAAGCTCCTCTTGGGCGAGCTCCACAACGCGCCCGCGCCCGAGTTCGCGGGCGAGTACGGCGAGCTCATCGGCAAGGTGCAGCGCAGCTTCGAGAACATCAAGGGAGGGCTTTGGGAATGCGCGTCGAATTCAGACTGAGCGGCTCCGGCGGACAGGGCCTCCTCCTCGCGGGCATCGTCCTCGCCGAGGCGGCCATCCTCGAGGGCAAGAACGCCGTCCAGACCCAGAGCTACGGCCCCGAGGCCCGCGGCGGCTCCAGCAAGGCGGAGGTCGTGATCTCCGGGGACGACATCGACTACCCGAAGGCCACCGACCCCGACTTCCTCCTCGCCCTCACCGCGGACGCCTACCGGACCTACGGCAAGCTCCAGGGCAAGGGCCTCATCATC
>DAINBW010000269.1:0-4823 GCA_036732745.1 Spirochaetales bacterium
GCGGGCGCCGCACTTGTCGCGTTGGCTGCTTTCGCGGCCTCGGCGGCGGCGGCTTCGGCCGCGGCCCGCAGTTTGGCGGCGGTCTTCTCCAGGGACTTGAGGCGCACGGCGACGCCGCCGCCGGATTCGGCGTAGGCGCGGTAGCGCTCGCCGTCGTCGCGGAAGGCGGGCGGAGGCTCGCCCTCGAAGGCGACGCCCCGGCGCTGCAGCCAGCGGACGGAAGGGTCCTTTATCGACAGCTCCGGACGCGCCGGATCGAAGAGGATGAGCGACTCGTGGACGCCGCGTTCCTCGCGCGGCGACTCGTCCGTGGACTGGAGGTAACGGACGCGGCCGGCGGCGAGGTCGACCGACTGGACCACCGCGGAGTGGATGAAGCTTCCGTCCTCGCCGCGGAAGAGGAGGATGTCGCCGGGAAGGAGGCTCCGCGGCTCGTCGGCGACGATCCGCGTGCGGCCGCCGCGCGGGTCGTAGAACCAGGTGCCGACGTAGGGCGCGGGCTTGGCGCCGCGGGGCAGGCCGACGTCGCGGCCGACCGCCCGGTCCAGATCGAGCCCCCCCGCGGCGGCGACCGAGCGGAGCGCGTGCCAGACGAAGCCCGAGCAGTCGATGCCCGACCGCCCCACACAATAAATATAATTGTAAACATCCGCCGCCGTCGCGCCCCGCCCGGAGGCGAGGACGGCGGGCTTGTGCGGCAGGCCGGGATAGCGGCCCGAGCGCAGGCGCTCGATCGCGAAGCGGTCTTGGCTAGCCGACCAGGAGGCGGCGGGGATGTCGAAGAGGATGAGCTTCTCGCGGCCGTCGCCGAGGGCGGCGAGATAGGCGGCGAAGTCGGCGCCGGCCAGGAGCGCCTCGATCCCGGCCCAGAGCTCGCGGGGCTCCGCCTTGCCGCCGCCCAGCACGGCGAGATCGCTCTCCGCGAGCTCCGAGCGCTCGCTGTTCTGCGCGAAGGGCAGCCTGAGCGTCATGATGCGCCCGTCGACGACGAGGGTGCGGAAGCACTCGCGGTAGGCGCGCTCGATCGCCGCCTCGACGCCGCGGCCCCAGTCCGCGGAGACGTCGGCGAAGGCGGCCAGGCCCGCCTCGTCGGCTCCGGCGGCTGAAGATCCCTTGGCGCCGCCCGGGGAGGGGCCGGCCGCCGGACCCGCCGCGCCCGCCTGGAGCGGGGCGGCGGCGAGCGCGGCGACGAGCGCCCAGCTGAGACCGGCGAGCGGGCCGCGACGAAAGATCGCCCGGCGGCGCGGGTTCCGGCTCACGAGGCCTCGCCGTCCGGGCCGCTTCCTCCGTTCGCGCCGCGATGGCCGCCATCGCCGCCCGCGCCATCGCCGCCCGCGTCGCCCGCGCCATCGCCGGCCGCGCCGCCCTTGGCGGAACGGTGCAGGAGGGCAGCGAGCCGCGCCACGATCCTTTCCTTGAAGAACAGGCCGAGGAAGAAGAGCACCGACGAAATGGCCAGGACGACGAGGGCCGCCCGGTAGGAACCTTCGAAGGCGGCGCTTCCCATGAAGGAGCTGCCGAGGATGCCGGGAAGCCGGCCGATCATCGAGATGGCGAAAAACACCGGAAGGGACAGCCGGGAGATGCCGGCCAGGTAGCAGAGGGCGTCCTTGGGGATGCCGGGGATGACGAAGAGGAGGAAGAAGCCCGCGGCGGCGCGGCCCGAGGCGGTGACGCGCTCGAGATCCTCGATTTTTTCCTTCCTGAAGACCGCCTCCACAAAGGGCCTGCCGAGGAGGCGGCCGACGAAGAAGTTGGCGACGGAGCCCAAGGTGATGCCGATGACGGAGAGCAGGGTTCCTTCCCAGAAACCGAAAACATAGCCGCCCGCCACCTGCACGATCTCGCCCGGGATGACGAAAAGCAGGACCTGCAGCAGCTGAAGGCCGACGAAGGCGAGCCGGCCGTGGCCGGAGCGCGCCGCTATCCAGGCGCGGATGGCCTCGCGGTCGCGGAACAAGTCCACGAGCTGCCCGCGAAACGCGATCACCAGGACGAGGAGGAGGGCGAGAAACAGGGGGAAGGCGAGGTAGGCGAGCCAGGATCTCCGTTCGGGCTTCATGGCCCCACTCTAGTACGCGGCCGTGAAGCGCCGCAAGCGTCGGGGCGGATTCTCCGGCATTCGCCGTTTCCCCGTCCGCGGTACTTTAATTTTCCCCGTTTTTCGTCTATACTGAACGTCTATGGACAAGGCCCCCTCCACCATTTACGCGGTCGACCAGCGCATCGTTTACCCGAGCCAGGGAGTCGGACGGATCGTCGAGATCCGCGAAAAAGCCTTCAAGGACTCGAAGATCTTCTACTACATCATCTACCTCGAGTTCTCCGACATGACGGTGATGGTGCCCGTGGACAAGGCGGACGAGCTTGGCATCCGCGCCATCGTGCCCAAGAACGAGGCGGAGAAGGCCCTGTGCTTCATCTCCGAGGAGTACGCCCCGATCCCCTCGGATTGGAAGCTGCGCTACCAGATGAACCTCGACCTCCTAAAGAAGGGCTCGGTCCTCGACATCGCCGCGGTGGTCCGCTCCCTCTACCACCGCTCCAAGATCAAGGAATTGCCCATCCTGGAGCGCAAGCTCTACGATTCGGCCCTCAATCTCCTCCAGGACGAGATCTCCTTCTCCCTCGGAAAGACGAAGGACGAGATCGCCGAGCTGATCCGCGCCCGCCTCGAGAGCTGACGTGCCCGCCTCGCCGAGCCTTGAGGCGCCCGGACGCCCGGCGTCCGGCGAAGCGCCGTCGTCGGACGGCGCGGGGGGCCTCGGCTCGCCCGGCCGCTTCGCCGTCCTCGTCACCGCCGCCGGCTCGAGCAGCCGCTTCGGCGGCGGCAAGAAGGAACTCCTCGAGATCGAGGGCCGCTCGGTCCTGGACCGGGCCCTCGCCGCCTTCGTCTTCCTGGAAGACCTCGCCGGCCTCGTGATCACCGCCCCCAAGGACGGCGTCGAGGCGATCCGCTCCTCGCTGTCGACCGCCACGCTCGCCGCCCTCGGCCGCCGCCTCCGCATCGTGGAAGGCGGCGAGACGCGGCGCGACTCCGTGCGGCTCGGCCTCGAGGCCCTGGCCGCGGCCCTGGAGCCGGACCTCGGCCCGGCCGGGCTCGCCGAAACGATCGTCCTCGTCCACGACGGCGCCCGCCCTTGGGCGACCGGCCGGCTCGCCCGCCTCGTCGCCGAGACGGCCCGCGCTCGCGGCGCGGCCATCCCCGTCCTCCCCCTCGTCGACACGCCCAAGCGCCTCTCGCGCGAAGGCCTCATCCTGGAGCATCCGGAGCGCGCGAGCCTCGGCGGGGCGCAGACGCCCCAGGGCTTCAGGCTCCTCCCCCTCTTGGAGGCGCACCGCCGCGCCCTCGCCGAGAATCTCGCCTGCACCGACGATGCCGAGCTCTGGGCGCGCTACGTCGGGCCGGTGGCCTGGGTGGAGGGGGAGAAGGAAAACCGCAAGATCACCTTCCGCGAGGATCTCGTCGCCGCGCCGGGGGAATTCCGCGCCGGCCCGCGCGCGGAGGGCGAGACGCCCGGCTCCGGCCGCCGCGAGGGCGGGGCCTCGGTCCTGCCCTTCCGCATCGGCGAGGGATGGGACCTCCACCGACTCGTGACGGGACGCCGCCTCATGATCGGCGGCGTCGAGGTGCCCGCCGACTTCGGCGAAGAAGCCCACTCCGACGGCGACGTCCTCCTCCACGCGATCGTGGACGCCCTGCTCGGGGCCGCGGCGCTCGGCGACATCGGCCAGCATTTTCCGCCTTCGGACGCGCGCTGGAAGGACGCGGACTCCTCGGAACTCGCGGCGCGGGCGGCCGCCCTGGTCCGCGAGGCCGGCTACGAACCCGCCAACCTCGACTGTACGGTGATCCTGGAGCGGCCCAAGCTCGGCCCCCATCGCCAGGCGATACGGGAATCCGTCGCGGCCGTCGTCGGCCTGCCCCTGGACGCGGTCTCCTTCAAGGCCAAAACCAGCGAAGGCGTCAACGCCGCGGGCGAAGGCCGCGCGATCGAAGCGCGCGCCGTCGTCCTCCTCGGCCGCTCGACCTAGTCGCCCGCGCCGCCCCCGCGGAGCCGCCGCTTCGGAAGCTGGATGCCCGAGCCGGCGATGAGGAGGATGGCGACCACGATGGCGGCGATGCAGCCGACCTGCAGGGGGTCGAAGGTCATCCCGAAGATGAAATACGAGGCGAGGGAAGGCCAAAGCACCTGCATGCCGTAATCGGCGGGCGAGACCAGGGTCACGTCGCCGTGCTTGAAGGCGAGCTGGATCAAGGAGAAGGCGCCGAAGCCGCCGAGGAAATACAGGTAGATGTAGGGCGTCGTGAACCAGAGGCCCATGTCCCCGCCCGCCCGCAACTGGAAGGCCTTCATCGCCAGGACCATGTAACCGCCGAGGGAACCGGAGACCGCGGCTATCGCCGTCGGGAAGGCCGGACCGAGCAGGCGGCGGCGGAAGATCCAGCACAGCGCGCCGATGGCCAGGGGAATCGCCCCGAAAACATAGAGCCACTCGTCCCGCTGCTCGCCCAGGTGCGGCTTGCCCCGAAGCCCGAGGAGGGCGACGGCGCCGAAGATCAGGAGGAAGGCGGCGATGCGCCGCTTGTTGATCTTTTCGCCCAGGAGCAGGGCCGCGAGCAGGCTCGTGAAGGCGACGTTGGTGCCGATCATGGCCGCGACCACGTTCGGCGACAGGCCGAGCAGGGCGATGTAATTGAAGATCGGGTGGAGGTTCATCAGCGAGAAGCCGACGATCCAACCGTACTTGGCCCGCCGGTACTTCCGGTCCTTGCGCTCCTTGTAGCCGAACCAGCCAACGCACTTCTTCTGGAGCACCAT
>DAINBW010000270.1:0-4820 GCA_036732745.1 Spirochaetales bacterium
CTTGTTTCATCGCTTCCCGCTGGGCCGGATCGATGCGCTGGTTCAAGTCCTCGTTGCTCCGACCCAGGACCTCCGAGGCGTCGGCGTAGCCGTTCAGGCGGAGATAGGCGGTGTTGACGTCGACGATGCGCCCGTCCTGCCGGTTGATCACGATCGCGTAGGGAGCCGTGTCGAGCACCGTGCGGAGCGCGGTTTCGCGCGAGCGCGCGAGCTCTTCGGCCTCGCGCCGGCCGACGGCGGCGAGCGCGAGGGAGGCCGCGGTGGCCATCAACGTCGCGAAGCGCTCGTCTTCGGGCGTCCAGGTCCGCCGCGCGCCGACCGTCTCAAGGCTGAGGAGCGCGCCCACCTTGCCGCCGATCCAGACGGGCGCGTCGAGCAGGGAGCCGATCCGATGTTCGGTGAAATAGGAGGCGGGGAGGTCCCGGGTCCGCGGATCGGCGAAGACGTCGACCACCGAGACGGTTTCCCCGCGGAGGAGGGCGGAGGAGTAGGCGGGGAATTCGGCCGAGCGGAGCTCCCCGCCCGAGTCGTGCGCGCCCGTCGAGGCGGTGAAGGCATCCTCGCAGTGGATGACCGAGGCGTCCCCGGAGAAGAGCCAGAGACTGGCCCGTTCGACGCCCGAAAGCCGGGCGTAGGCTTCGGTGAGGGCGCGCGCGGCCTCGGTTCTTTCGCCGGAGAGGAGTTTGCCGCCGATGAGGAGGGCCAGGAGTCCGTCGCCCTGGCGCTGGAGCACGCGTTCGCGCGCCTCGGTCGCCTCCGCGATGTCGCGGCGCTCGACCTCCTTCCAGACCGTGTCCATGAGGAGGCTGAGCTGGAGGATGTCGGTCTCGTCGTAGGCCTGGGCCTTGTTGGCGGCGCCCACGACGGCGACGATCCGGTCCCGGGAAAAGACGGGCAGGGTGAGGAAGCGGCGGAGCCGGACGTGGCCCGAGGGGTAGCCTTTCTTGAGCGGGTTGTCCGCGGCGAAGTCGTTGACGAGGATGGGCCTTCGCTGGCGCACCGCCTCGCCCCAGAGGCCGGTCTTGCCGAGTTCGTAGCGGCTTTGCGGATTCTGGACGAGGCACTCCTTCATCACGCCCGTGGACCAGGAGTTGAGGACGAAGAGCTCCGTCGCCTCGTCGTAGAAATAGATGTAGCCGAACTCGCTCTCCGTGAGCTTGATCGCCTCGTCCAGGGCGTGGTCGAGGAATTCCTGGCGCGTCTCCGCCTTGGCCTGGAGGATGGAGAGGAGGCCCTTGAGCCGCAGCTCCTCCTTGAGGATGGCGGTTTCCGCGCGCTTCCGCTCCGTGATCTCGACGAAGCTCGCGAGGATCCGGTCCCCGCTCGCCGAGGCGCTGACGAGGAAGTCGCGCGCCTGTCCGTCGGCGCAGGCGACGCGTTGTTCGACGGGGCCGAGCGTGCCGCTCCCGCCGGCCTCGAAGGCCGAGGACCACTGCCGCTCGAGTTCGGCGCGGACGGCGGGATTGGGATAGGCTTGCTCCCAGATCGCCGCCACGGTGCCGGCGTCGCGCCTCGAGTAGCCGAAGATCTCCTCGAAGCGGCGGTTCAAGTCGAGAACCGATCCTTGCTTGTCCACGATGGCGAGGGGAATGGGCGCCGCGTCGAAGAGGGCGGAAAAGCGGCGCTCGCTTTCGCGCCAGCGGGCGGTCGCGCGCGCCACGCCGTCGACGATGGCGACCGTTTCCCGGAAATGCAGGCGGGGCGCATCGGTCCCGCCGTCCTCCCCGTCGCCGGCCTCGAGGCTGCCCGCGGCGCAGGCGACCGCCGAGCGCAGGTCCCGGAGGAGGCGGCGCGACGTGAGCGCCGCGAGGCCCAAGGCCAGGCCGCAGGAGGCGAGGGCGAGGAGGGAGGCGCCGACGATGGACTGCCGGATCGCGAGCGCCGCCCAGTCGGCGCGGCGCGTGAGGAGGAGATACCAGCCCGTCTCCGGGATCAGCCGGGCTTCGGTCTCCAGGGCCACGCCCTCCCGATGGCTCACGTAGGACCAGGCGGCGCGGGCGGGATCGCGCAGCCGGGATTCGACGAAGTCCGGATCCTGCCAGCGCCGCTCGAAGCGGTACTGATCGAGGCTCATGATGTAGGCGCCGCCCGAGTCGACGATCGCGATGCTTCCCTTCGAATAGGAGGCGAGTTCGAGGATGCGGTTGGCGAGCCGCTCGAAATCCAGGGTGGCCAGGATCAGCGAGTCGCCGGCGGGAAGGGCGAGGGAAATCTCCCGGCGTCCCTCGGTGATCCCGGTGTGGATGTTGGACCAGGCGGGCCGGTTCGAGGCGCGGGCCTCGCGGAGCTCCTTGAGGCCGGAAAGGTCGAGGCCTTCGCCCGAGACCGCGGCCGGGGTGCCGCGCGTGACGACGCCGCGCGCGTCGACGATCCGGAGGGAGGCGAAGGCGGCGGCGCCGCGATAGCTGGCCTCGAGGGCATCGCGGAGCGTGTCCCCGTCGCGGGATCCGGCGGAGTCTCCCCCGACCAGCTGGACCAGCGCCGCGAGCGAGTCGATCGGGCGGCTCACGATGCCGCGGACCAGGGAGAGGCGCGCCTCGGCCTCTTCCCGCGCCTGGTCGCGGAGCCGCGCCTCCGTGCCGGCCGCGATGAGGCCGACGCTCGCGAGATAGACGAGGACGCCCGTCGCGGCGACGAGGGCCGCGAGGATGGCGAGGGAACCGGTGATCGAGGGGCGTCGTCTCACGGGCTCGCGCTTCCCTCGACGGAACCCGCGGCGACGAAGGCGCCCTTGGCGGGATCCACCGTCATGATGAAACAGGGCATGCTGGAATCGCCCATCGCGTCCAGTATGAAGCCGTAGCGGAGCCGGGCGCAGCGGAGGAATGTGCCGTCAAGGCTTGTCCTTCGGGGATCGGAGACGGAATGGGAGAGGAGGAGGTCCTTGTCGGCGGCCAGGGAAGCGTCGGCGGCACCCTTGTTGGCGCGGAGGAGCACCTCGAACCTTCTCCTCCCGACGCCGCCCGAGTCGTTTGCTTCGGTGACCACAAACGAGGATCCCCGCGGGACATCGATGCCTTGGTTGCCCATGGTTTCCGTCATCGGGGTGATCAGGCCGAGGCGGAGGGGCGGGCGCGCGCGGGCGCCGACGAGGAGGCAATGGGCGAGGATCGGGAGAGGCGCCTTGGCGGCGCGCATGGGAGGCTCCTTTCCGCATGGCGGGCTCGGGACGGACAGCCCCGGGCTCGAGGGACGAAAAGGAGGCGGCGGGGCGCGCCTGATGGCTACGGCGAAAGTATCAGTCCGACCCGAGCGCGCTGTCAAGCGCGGAGGAGGCCTTGGGGGAAGCGAGGCCGCTATCGCGCCTCCCGGCTTTCGTCGTCCAGGGCGCGGATGGCGGGCCTGAAGAGGGGAAGGAGGGATATTGCGGCGGTGACGAGGCCGCAGAAGACGAGGATGAGGCTCATGCCGGAGCCCGGGCCCGAGCCGACGATGGCGGCGAAGGCCGCGGGCGGGCGCGGCCCGCGCATCAGGGGTTCGAAGGCGCAGTCGGCGAGGAGTCCGGCCGCGAGGGGGGCGATCGGCGTCGTGAACCAGCTGATGAGGCGGCGCGAGCTGAAGACGCGGCCCTGGAATTCCGGCGGGACGCGGCTCTGCCAGATCGCTTGGCTCGAGGCGTTGGCGATGGGGCCGAAGAAAGCGCCCATGGCCGACATGGCTATCCATAAGGGCATCGTGGTCGCGAGGCCGAAGCCGAAGTTGCCGAAGAGGCCGAGGGAGAAGCAGCCGAGGACGACCCCGAAGATCCTGCGCTTGAAGCCTCCCCAGACACTCATGACCAGTCCGCCGCCGACGGCGCCGAGGGCGGCGGCGGATTGGACCGAGGCGAGGGCGACGGGATCCTGGCCGCTCCGCGAGAGGACGAGGGGCGCCATGAGGGTGAAGCCCATCGAGAAGAACAGGTTGACCGCGAGAAAGACGAGCTGGAGGCCGAGGAGGCCCGGGCGCTTGAAGATGTACGCGAAACCGAAGCCCGCCTCCTTGAGGAGCCGCGGCTTTTCGTTTTCCCGGCCGTCGGCCGGGGCGCGGGGCGGATTGGGCACGAAGACGAGGGCCAGGGCCCCGAGGGCGAGAAGGAAGGTGGCCACGTCGATCGCGAGGATGCCCGTGAGTCCGAGGAGGGGAAGGAGGGCGCCCGCGAGGAGGGGGGCCAGGACGCCGGGCCCCGACTCCATGAGGCTCATGAGTCCGTCCGCGCGTCCGTACTGCTCCTTGGGAACCATGAGGCTGATCGCGGCGGAATAGGCGGGCCACTGGAAGGTGTTGCCGATCCCGTTCAGGGCGGCCGCGGCGTAAAGATGCCAGACCTCGAGGCGGCCCAGCGCGGAAAGGACGAGGACGCCGATCGTGCCGACGGCGGCGACGAGGTCGCTCAGGGCCATCATGAGCTTGCGGTCGCCGCGGTCCACGAGGACGCCGGCGAGCGGGGTCATGAGGAGGAAGGGAAGGGTATAGGCGACCTGCATGAGGCCCATCGCCGTCGCGCTGCCGGTCTTTTGATACATGAACAAGGTCAGGGCGAAGCCCGACATGCCCGAGGCGAGGACGGAGACGAGTTGGCCGATCCAGACGAGAAGGAAGCCGCGCATGCCGGCGATGCCGCGGGTCGATTTGTCCTGTTGCTGGGTTTGGGGCGCCATGGGGAAAGCCTACGGCGCTTCCGGCCGGCGTGCAAGAGAGAAAATGGCTATAGGGCTTGTCTGGGATTCATCGTTGCCGCGGCGGTACTGCGGGGCTCTGTGGTGAGGAGAGGAGGAGGGGTGGAGGGGGGGCGAGGGAGGCGCGCCGGCCCGTGGGGACCGGCGCGCTTCCGGGCTGGA
>DAINBW010000271.1:0-4803 GCA_036732745.1 Spirochaetales bacterium
GCGCCCGGGCCGCGGTCGGCCCAATACGAGCCGCGCCCGGGACGGGTCGGCTCGGCGTAGTATTCCACGTTCCAGAAAAACAGCCCGCGGGCCGGCGCGGTCGGGCCGGCGAGGGAGCGGTCCCTCGACTCGATCAAGGCCCGGAAGTCCGCGGCGCCCCGCCCCTCGGCCTCGTAGGAAAGGAGGCTGCCGACGATGGAGCGGACCATGCGCCAGAGGAAGGCGTTGGCGGCGATCTCGAAGACGAGGAGGTCGCCCTCCCAGCGGAAGGCGGCCTCGTGGACGAAGCGGTGCCGCGAAAGGCTCGCGTCCTTGGCGGAGGAAAGCGCGGTGAAGTCGGTCTCCCCGAGCATGGTTCCGGCCATCGCGTTCAGGACCCCGAGGTCGGGGCGGCGGCGCAATTCGTGGGCGAAGCGCAGGCGGAAGGGATCGCGCGTCCCGCCGCACAACGTGAAATAGCGGTAGCGGCGGAGGCGGGCGTCGTAGCGCGAATGGAAATCACGGTCGGCCTCGCGGGAATCGAGGACGCGGAGGTCGCGCGGCAGGAGCTTGTTGAGGGCGGGCACGAAGCGGTCCGCGGGGATGGAGCGGATGTCCGTGTAGAAGTTGGCGACCTGGCCGAGGGCGTGGACGCCCGAATCGGTCCGGCCGGCGCCCACCGTCGGCACCTCGTGCCCGTGCATCTTGCCGAGGGCCTTCTCGAGCTCCTCCTGGACGCTGCGATCCCGCTTCTGCCGCTGCCAGCCGGCGAAATCCGTCCCGTCGTAGGAGAGGGTGAGGCGAATGTTCCTTTTTCCGTCAGTCATCTGCTTCGTCGTCGTCCTGGTCGAGTTCCGCCTTGATGCGGTCGTAGAGGTCGCGGGCCTTGTCGAGGAGGGGGCCCGGCTTGGACTTGCTGCGCTTGCCGAGGCCGAACATCTTGGCGATGGCCCGCTTCGAGGATTCCAGGGCCTCGAGCCGCTTGGCCGCGTCCGCGCGCTGGCCGTACTTGAGCTCGAGCACGCCCTTCAGGTAGAGGACGCCCTCGTAGCCGTAGTTCTTGTCGGTGTCGGGGCCGAGCCATTTCACCTGCGCCAGCTGCTGCGTGCCCTTCTGGTCCAGGTCCACGGCGTGGCGGTAGAGGAAACGGGCCTTGCGGTGGAAGATCTCCTCGGCGTAGCCGAAATTCTCGCCGGGACGGTGCCGCTCGAGCTCGGCGCAGAGCCAGGCCGCGCGGAGGGAACAGAGGCCCTGCTTGACGACGGGCGCGTAATCCTTGGGGAAGCGCTCGTAGGAGAGCATCGCGAGGTAGTAGCTCGCGGCTCCCGAAAGGAGGTCCCGCGCGGAGGAGAAGTCCAGGGGCTCGAAGAGGCGCTGCGCGGCCTCGACCCGCGCGGAGATGCCGTCCTGGAGGGCTTCCCTCGTCTTCTGCGGCGGCTCGGCGAAGTCGGACTTGAAGGCGGCGTACCAGCAGGCGGGGCAGACCGAAAGCTCGTAGACGAGGGGATGCACCTCGCCGTAGGCCTGCATGGGGATGTAGGTGCGATGGAGCTCGTCGGTGAGGTCGCCGGCGTTGAGCCGGCCGGAAAAGAGCTCCTCGCGCTTGAACACGGCGTCGCAGACGGGGCAGCGCGTCGATTCCTTGGCGACGAAGGTGACCTTCTTTTCCTTGTCGTCCTTCTCGGGCTTGGCGGCGGGTCGTACCATGGCGCTTCAGTCCTCGATGATGACGACGGCCACGGCGTTGTCGCTCTCGTGCGTCAGCGAGAGGTGGAGGCCCCGGCCTCCCGCGGCCTCGAAGCGGGCGAGCGCCGTCCCGTAGAGCTTCATGTCGGGGCGGCCGTTGTGGTTGTTCATGACCTGGATGTCCCGGAGCGCGATGCCGGAGAGCCCCGTGCCGAGGGCCTTGCCGAAAGCCTCCTTGGCGGCGAAGCGCGCCGCGAGGGAGAGGGCGGCCGAATGGCCCCGCCCCTCGGCGGCGACGATCTCGTCGGGATGGAAGAAGCGCTGGACGAGGCCCGGCACCGCGAGCCAGTGATGGATTCGCCGGACGTGCACGATGTCGACGCCGAGGCCGAGGATCATGGGCTGCTCTCCTTCCGCGCCGCGGCGCGCAGGACCACCGTCACCGTTTGCGGCTCGTAGGAGTCCACGGCGAAGTCCGGCGGCAGGGCGGCGACCACCGGGAGGGTGTAGGTTCCCGGGCGCCTCAGGGCGGAGAAGTCGACGGAAAGGGAGGCGGCGGCGGGCTCGTAGCCGCGGAGGTCCGCCTTGGAGGACTGGAGGCGCAGGCTGCCGGCGGGCAGGGGTTCGGCGAGCTCGAGCGTCTCGGCCAGGCCGAGGGCGGCGATCTCGAGGCCCTCGAAGTTCTTCACCGCCAGGGATTTCTGGATGACGGCGCTGAACTCGACGGTCTCGGAGCCCACGACGAGGACCAGCGGATCCTTGCGCGCCAGGCGCGCCTTCACGGCGAAGTCCTCCTTGCGCCCGGCCAGCTCGATCGGGTCGGTGGAGACGTCGTCCACGCGGGCCACGGCGCTCGCGGGCCCGGCGATCTCGACCTCGGCCGGCGCGAAATCGAAGGAGAGGAGCTCGTAGCCGGGCTCGAGGTAGCCGCGGAAGGAGGGCGTCACGGGCACGACGCGCGAAACCTTGCGTTCGATCCCGACGGCGATCTCGGAGGGTTCGACGAGGATCTCGAGGGGATCGACGCCGAGGGCGCTCCCCTTCTTCTCGATCTGGACGGGCGCCTTGACCACGCCCTCGCCGCGCTCGCCGCTCAGGTCGAGGACGGCGACGAGGTCCTCCTCCTGGATCGAGAAGACGTCGTTCGATTCGCCCCGGAGCGTGACGCGCACGCTGCGCGGATACTGGCTCGCGGGGACGTACTCCTCGTTCATCGCGACGGAGAGCGGCAGGGAGAGGTAGCGGTCCTCGAGCCGGTTCAGGCGGTAGAAGAAAAAGAGGAGGAGGGCGGCGGCCAGGGAAAGTATCTTGGCCGGCCAGTCGTCGAGGAGCCGGGCGAGGAAGTTCTTATTCCTCATGGGAAGCCTCCTCCGCCGTCTCGCCCTGGTCGGGGAACTCGAGGAGCTCGCCGAGCCGGCGCCGCACCTGGTCGGCCGACAGGCCGTAGTAGAGCTTGGAATCGTAGGCGAGGGAGAGGGCGCCCGTCTCCTCGGAGACGACGAGGATCACCGCGTCCGCCTCCTCCGACAGGCCGAGGGCGGCGCGGTGCCGCGTGCCGAAGCTCTTCCGGATGTCCTGCTGCTCGGAAAGCGGGAGGAAACATCCGGCCGCGGAGATGCGCCCGTCCTGGACGATCACCGCGCCGTCGTGGAGGGGCGTGTCGTGGCCGAAGATCGAGAGGATGAGGCTGGAGGAGATCAAGGCCTCGAGCCGCGTCCCCGTGTCCGCGATGTTCTTGAGGCCGACGTTGCGCGCGAAGACCACGAGGGCGCCTCGGCGGCTCGCGGAGAGGGTCTCCGCCGCGTTGAGGATGGCCTCGATCTGGCCGACCCGCGGCCGGGCGCCGCCGCGGAGGAAGGAGCCCTGGCCGAGGCGCATGAAGATCTTGCGGAGCTCCGGCTGGAAGACGATGGCGAGGGCGATGACGAGGCCGGGCGCCAGGATGTTGAGGACCCAGGTGACCGTGGTGAGCTGGAGGAAGAAGGCGGCCGCGTAGAAGCCGGCCAGGATGAGGGCGCCCTTGACGAGCTGGATGGCCTGGGTGCGCAGGAGGAGTTCGTAGGTCTTGTAGACCAGGAAGGCGAGGAGGAGTATGTCGAGGGTCGGGCGGAGATAGTCCGCCAGGAAGCCGTTCGCGAGAATCGAGCCCATCAGGCTGTCCCTCCCCTTCCTGTGCCCGGCCGCCGACCGCCCTGGCCGGCGTCGTTGGCGTCGTCGGCCAGGTCCGCGGCGCGGCCCCTCGTCGCGGCGGCGAAAAGGGCCAACGCGTCGCGGGTCTCGGCAGCGTCGTGGACGCGGAAGACGCGGGCGCCCTTGGCGAAGGCGGCGCAGGCCGCGCCGAGGCTTCCCGCGAGCCGGCCCTCCGGCGGGCGGCCCGTGAGGGCGCCGACGAAGGACTTGCGCGAGAGGCCGACCAAGACAGGATAGCCCAGGTCGGCGAGCTCGTCGAGCCGGGAAAGGAGGGCGAGGTTGTCCTCGAGGCGCTTGCCGAAGCCGATGCCCGGATCCAGGACCACGCGGTCCCGCGGTATCCCGGCCGCCTCGGCGCGCGCCGCCGCGGCGAGGAGGAAGGCGGCGACCTCGCGGGGGCAGTCCTCGTAGGACGGGGCCGCCTGCATCGTCTTGGGATCGCCCTTCATGTGCATGAGGATGACGGGGGCCCCGGCGGCCGCGGCGACCGCCGCGATCTCCGGCTCGTGGAGGAGGGCGGAGACGTCGTTGACGATGTCCGCTCCCGCGGCCAGCGCGGCGCGCGCCACGGCTGCCTTCCGCGTGTCGACGGAGATGGGGACGCCCGACTCCTTCCTGATCGCCTCGATCGCGGGGATGACCCGCTCGAGCTCCTCCTCGAGGCCGACGTAGTCGGAGCCGGGCCTCGTGGACTCGCCGCCCAGGTCGATGACGGCGGCGCCGTCGGCGGCCGCCCGGAGCGCGGCGTCCCGCGCCGCGAGGACCGCGCGGGCGCGGCTCGGCGCGTAGAAGGAGTCGGGCGTCGCGTTGACGACGGCCATCACGGGTTTGTTCGTGAGGAAGAAGTAGGGCTTGAGCAACGCGCGTTGGTCGTCGGTGACATCACCGCGATAGATCGGCGTGCCCGCGGCCACCAACTTGACCGCACACTCGAGCGCAACTACTTCG
>DAINBW010000272.1:0-4793 GCA_036732745.1 Spirochaetales bacterium
CGACGCGGAGAGCCTCCTCAAGGAGCTCGGCGGCCTGGCCGAGAGCCTTGGCGTCGAGGTGGCCGGTTCCATGCTCGTGCGCGTGCGCGAGCGCAACGCCGCGCTCTTCCTCGGCACGGGCAAGGCCGAGGAGGTCGTAGCCGCGGCCAAGGCCGAGGGCGCCGACTCGATCCTTTTCGACCATCCGCTCACGCCGGTGCAGCAGCGGAACTGGGAAGCCCTGGCCGACCTCAAGGTCTACGACCGATCCGAACTCATCATCAAGATCTTCGCGAGCAGGGCCCTGACGCGGGAGGCCGGCCTCCAGGTCGAGCTCGCCCAACTCGAGTTCTCGCTCCCGCGCCTGGCGCATTCCTACGAGGCCCTGTCGCGCCAGCGCGGCGGCCGCTACGGCACCAAGGGCTCCGGCGAGCAGAAGATCGAGCTCGACCGGCGGGAAATAGAGAAGCGCATCCACGAGATCAAGGAAGAGCTCAAGGACGTGCGCAAGAGCCGCGAGGTGCAGCGCAAGCGCCGCGAGCGGCAGACCCTGCCCCGCGCCGCCGTCGTGGGCTACACGAACGCCGGCAAGTCGAGCCTCCTCAACGCGCTCACGCGCGCGACCGTCCATGTCGAGGACAAGCTCTTCGCGACCCTCGATCCGACGACGCGCCGCATCGCCCTCTCCAAGGGCGGCGCCCTCCTCCTGACCGACACGGTCGGCTTCGTGCGGAACCTGCCCCACGGCCTGGTCGAGGCCTTCAAGGCCACGCTCGAGGAGGCGGCCGCGGCCGACCTTCTCGTGCACGTCGCCGACGCCTCCGATCCCGAAGTCGAGCTCCACATGGCCACCACCGAGAAGGTGCTCCGGGAAATCGGCGCCGGCGAGGTGCCGAGCATCCTCGTCCTCAACAAGATCGACCTCATCGAGGATCCGTCGGTGGTCGAGGGCTGGCGCGCGCGCCATCCCGCCTCCTGCCTCGTGTCCGTGAAGACGGGCGAGGGGCTGCCCGCCCTGCTCGCCGCGATAGAGGAGGGGCTCACCGCCCGCGCGGGCGAGTTCGACCTGCGGATCCCCGACACCGACTACGCCCTCGTGGCCCTCCTGCACCGCGAAGCCTCGATCCTCGAGGAATCGCGGGAGGACGACGCGACCCTGCTCCGTTGCCGCCTGCCCGAGCGCCTCGAGTCGCGCTTCGAGGCCTTTAGGCGAAACGCGGACGGGGGCGCGGCTCAGGGTTCCGACGAAGGGGAGTGAGCCGCGCGCGGCCCGGCAAGGGCGGCGCCGACGATAAAGCCGGCCCGGGGACTTCCCGGGCCGGCTTTTTTAACGCGCGTGTGGCCCCGTGGCGGGGCCCCGGCGCTTCGCCTTAGGGCTGCTCTTCCTTCATGTAGAACTGGAGGAGCTGCACCATATAGTAGATCTTCTTGTAGACCTCGACGAGCCACTCCTTGAGCGGACGCGACGCTCCGTTTTCGACATCCTTCCAGTTGATGATCATCTCGTGGTGGGTCTTCTCATGGTCCTCGATCAGGGCCTTGATGAATCGGCCGATCGTGATGAGGCTGACCGCGGCCTTGGTCACCTGGTTGACGGCCTTCTCGTTGATGTCCTTGAGCATGGTCCGCAGGTATTTGACCTGTTCCTTGTCGCGGTCCGCCTTCATGAGCGCCGCCTTCACGCGCGCCCCGACCTCACCCTCGTCGGCGAGGGCGTCGTCGAAGAGGAGGATGGACTCGGACACCTCGAGGAGCGAGTGGTAGCCGGCCGAAAGCTGCTGCGACTGGATCTGGGTGCTCCATTGGCCGCGGATGAGGAGGAGGTCCACGAGTTCGCGGATGTCCTTCTTGAAGTAGTCCATGAGATAGGCCTTGAGGTAGTTCATCGCCTGGGCCTGGGTGTAGCCGCCGAGCATCTTCTTGGCGAAGATGACGTTGGCCTTCTCCGTGTAGTTCTTCATGCGGAGGACGACCGTGGTCCCGAAAACCTGCTTGGCGACCTCGTCGATCTTGGCGTTGCGCTTTTCCTGGATCAGGCGCTGGATGAGGGTCTCGATCTGGGCCCGGAGCTTCTGGACGTGGGGTTCGACGATGCGCTCGCTCGGGTAGCGCGGCTGGGGCGCCCAGGTCGGGGCGCGCTTGATGTGGCGGACGATCTGCTCGAGGATCTGGCTCTTCCTGACCTCGGCGACCGCCGGGACCAGCTTGAGCCAGGCGTCCTGCTGGATGATGTCGGCGTTCTTGTAGTCCCGGAGGGCCTGGAAGATGCGCTTCCAGTCGGCCTCGAGGTCGAGGGGCAGGAACACCTCGAGAAAGTCCTCGATGTCGTCGGCGACGTAGTCGCCGGTGATCGCCTCGAACCGCGGCGTCTTGGCGAAGCTCCGCTCGGCCAGCGTCGAGTCGTACTTCTTGAGGAGGAAATAGAAGTCGAAGTTGACGAAGTTGATGAAGGAAAGCAGGGTGTTGTAGGCGGAATCGATCTGCCTCGTCATCTCGCCGTCGAAGACCGCGTAGAAGGAGCTCAGGTCGTTCTTGACCTCCTCCTGGAGGTCCTTGAGGCCGACGGTCTTGGCGCGCTCGACGATCGCGGCCTCGGTGAGGCGCTCGGAAAGCTTGCGCTGCTCCTCGGAGAGGAAGCTGTCGATGACGAAGCTGCGCAGCGCGCCCGAGGTGGCGGCCGCGCCGAGGAGGACCTGCGCCGGGGCGGTCAGCTTGTAGAGCTCGTAGAAGAACCGCGCCAGGCCGGGCAGGGCCTCCTGGCCCTTCGGCCGGTAGAACTTGAAGCGCGAGCGCGACAGGTCCTTTCCGATCGCCTTCAAGGCCTTTTTCTTCTCGGCGTCGGGGTCGCCCATGCCGGCGAAGAAGGAGAGGAGACGCTGGATGACGTTCTCGCCGGAAGCGGCCTTCTCGCCGCCGTTCGCGGGATCCTTCGGGCTCATACGCTTACCTTATATGATGCGAGCCGTTCCGGTCAACTCGCGGTTCCGGAAAGAGCAATTCGCCCGCCTGGAAGGCGCGAGGCGCGATTTCGCCCGAGACGCGGATGAGGAGGGCGCCCGAGGGGGCGATGCCCTCGAGGTAGCCCTCGGCGATTTCCTTTTTCTCGGGAAGGCCCACGAGAAAGTCGACCCGGTCCCCCCGGCGCCAGAGCCGCGTCTCGGCCTCGGCGCGCCAGCCCTCCTCGCCGAGGACGAAGTGGATCTGCCCGAGGACGAGCTCGAGGAAGGCGAAGCGGTCGAGGACCGGCGTGTCCGATCCCATCGCCAGGGAGACGCTCGTCGCCTTCCCCTCGAGTTCGGCGGGGAAGCGCCGCTGGTTGAGGTTGACGCCGAAACCCACGTAGGTGGCCTCGGGCGCCGCCTCACAGAGGACGCCCGCGAGCTTTTTCCCGCCGATGAGGACGTCGTTCGGCCATTTGAGCTCGGGCGGCTCCACCAGGCTGCCGCCCGAGCGGATGGCGAAGATGGCCGCCGAGCGGCAGAGGGCCAGGCCGACGCGGAGCGTGAAGCCCGGGATCCGGGCGGCCTCGGGGCCGAGCGCGAGGGTCGCGAGAAGGTTCTCCCCCGCCGGGGACTCCCAGCGGCGATCCGCCAGGCGGCCCCGCCCGGCGGTCTGGAGATCGGCCACGACGGCGGTGCCCGGGTAGAAGCCGAGGCGGGCCAGCCGCCGGGCCTCCTCCATGGTCGAGGTCGTCTCGCGGACGCGGAAGGCAGCCGCGCCCGGAAAGGGATTGCTGATCTGAATGGGCTCCATATCAGTACGATTGTAGCGTCTGGGGGCCGCCCGGTTCAACATCGACGGAGGGCGAAGTCGCCGGCCGGGCCGGCAAATCGCCGGCCGGGGGCATAAATCGCCGGCCGGGGGCATAAATCGCCGGCCGGGCGGCCAAATCGCTCCGTCCCGCCCGATCTTGTCCTCGCCTCCGCGCCGTGCTATCTTCTCGGGAGTTCTACGATGCCTCCATGTTCGCGGAAGGCGCGTCCCGACAGGGGATGGCGCGGGCCGTGAAATCGGGGATCGAGAGGAGATACTCATGTGCGGAATCGTGGGCTACGCCGGATCCCGGCGGGCCACCCCCATCCTGCTCGAGGGCTTGAAGCGCCTCGAGTACCGCGGCTACGACTCGGCGGGCATCGCCGTCGGCCTCGGAAACGGCGAGCTCGCCGTCGTCAAGAAAACCGGAAAGATCCAGGCCCTGCGCCTCGCGACGCCCAAGGAACTGCCCGGCTCCTGGGGCATCGGCCACACGCGCTGGGCGACCCACGGCGGCGTCACCGACGCGAACGCCCACCCCCACCTCGATTCCTCCGGAAAGATCGCCGTCGTCCACAACGGCATCGTCGAGAACTACCGCGCGCTCCGCGGGATGCTCGAGCGCGAGGGGGTCGCCTTCGCGAGCGAGACCGACAGCGAGGTGATCCCCCATCTCGTGGCCAAATGCTACCGCGGCGACCTGGAGGCGGCCGTCAAGGCGGCCCTCGAGCATCTCGAGGGCACCTACGGCATCGCGGTCATCCACGCCGACGAGCCCGGCCGCATCGTCGGCGCCCGGAACGGCAGCCCCCTCGTCGTCGGCATCGGCGAGGGCGAGATGTTCCTCGGCAGCGACGTCACCGCGATGATCGCCCACACCAAGCAGGTCGTGTACCTCAACGACGGCGAGCTCGTCGTCCTCGACGCCGCCGGCTTCCGCACGACCGACCGCCAGGACCGGCCCGTCGACAAGAAGGTCGACGAGGTGTCCTGGGAACTCGGCGCCATCGAGAAGGGGGATTTCGCCTGCTACATGGAGAAGGAGATTTTCGAGCAGCCCG
>DAINBW010000273.1:0-4742 GCA_036732745.1 Spirochaetales bacterium
CCGCGCCCCTTCCCGAGCTCAACGATCCCTTCCGGATGCTCATCGACGAGGCCGGCTTCGTCCCCGGCCGCGACCTCGTCTTCGGCTCCGACGGCATGCCCCACGGCCCGGAAAACGCCCTCCAATGGAGCCTTTTCCCCGCCGTGCCGGGACAGCGCCTTTCCCTGGATGAATTCATTGCCGGCTACGGTCCCGCGCGCGGGATCGGATCCCCCCTGGCCGGCGGCGGCATCGCACTTTCGATCGACGACGACGCGAGGACCGTCCGCCTCCTCGCGCCGGAAAGGACCGAGTCATGACGATTGAGGATTTCGCGAAGATCGAGTGGGAGGACTCCGGAACCCTCCTCATCGCCCCGCCTTCGCCGTCGCCGATCCTGGCGGATCCGACCTTTATCCCGCCCGAGGAGAGCCCCGACGGCAATTGGGTGCTTTTCGCGCACTCGGCCTTCGGCATCCGCCGCTATGACTCGCCCGACGGCCTTTCCTGGACCGACAGGGGCCATGCCGTCCTCCACGGCATGCGCGCCTTCGTCCGCAAGTTCGAGGGCGAGTACCATCTCTACTACGAGCAGTACCCGCCCTTCAGGCTCTCCCTGTCGATGCTCCCCGGCATTCCCTGGAGCAGCCGCATCGTCCTCCGCCGATCCAAGGACCTGCTCAAGTGGTCCAGGCCCGAGCCGATCCTCACGCCGACCCTGCCTTGGCACGGCGGCGCCAAGGGGCCCGCGGCGGGAAACCCCTGCGTCTTCCCGCAGAACGGCGGCTACAGCCTCTTCTACTCGGCCGGCCTCGCCTACATTCCCGACTGCGGCTTCTACGAGCCGGCGGGCATCGGCAGGGCCCACGCGGACCATCCCTCCGGTCCCTTCCGCCTCGAGCACGAACCGATCTTCACGGTCACGCCCTACGAGCGCAACCTCGCCCTGAGCCCCGGCGCGATGAAGGTCATCCCCGTGGAGGACGGCTTCGTCGGTTTCCAGAACCGCATCGACTGGGACGAGCAGGGGAGGAGCCGCTCCGCGATCTTCCTCCTCGGCTCCGAGGACGGCCTCACCTGGCGGACCCTCCAGCGGGATCCGCTCGTCTCCCCCGACGATGCCCCCGGTCCCGACGGCAAGCCCTGGCGCTCCACCCACGTCTACGCCTGCGACGTGCGCCAAAGCGCGGCCGACGGCCGCTGGTACCTCTACTACAACGCCCGCAACGGTTGGTGGAAGACGACCGGCTCCGAAGGCATCGGACGCCTCGTGTCCCGCTAGGCGCCGATGCGGATCCTGATCGTCTCGGACATCCACGGTTCCGCCGACGCCGTGCGCGCCCTGGAAGACGAGATCATGGCCGCCGACCTCATCCTCGCGGCGGGCGACTTCACCGACTTCGGCGGCGCCGAGGAACTCGCCGAGCTCATCGGCCTCCTCGGCCGCGGCAAGGCGCCCTTGGCTGCGGTTCCGGGCAACTGCGACCGGGCCGGGGCGCGGCGCCTCCTCGAGGCCGAGGGGCTTTCCGCCGACGGGCGTCTCCTCGTCGCGGCCGGCGTCCTCGTCGCGGGAGCCGGCGGCGGTTCCTTCCGCACCGGCCTCACGCCCTACGAGCGGACGGAAGAAGAGCTCGACGAATATATCGAGGCCGCCTTGAACCAGGCCGCCGACCATGTCGCCGCCGCCCCCCTCGTCATCCTCACCCACACGCCGCCCCACGGCACCGCGGTCGACCTGCGCCACGGCGCCCACGTCGGTTCCCGCGCGCTCAGGACCATCCTCGACGAGGTGGCCCCGGTCCTCTGGGTCTCCGGCCACATCCACGAGTCCCGCGCCGTTTCCCGCGAGGGGAGGACCCTCCTCGTCAATCCCGGCCCGCTCCACGAGGGCTGGTACGCGGTCGCGGAACTCGGCGGAGGGCCCGGTTCCTACGTCGCGGACGCGGAACTTCGCGGCTAGTGCTCATTGCGGACGCGAAGAAAGCCGATTATCCTTAAGAAGATATGACCGCCATGGATCACTCCCCCGCCGGACTCCTCAAGCGCGCCAGCGATCTCCGCGAGCGCGACGCCGAAGCCCTGTCCGAAGAGGACAAGCGCTCGGGCATCACCGTCGAGGATCGCCGGGAAATCCTCGCCCACATCGAGCAAATAACCCGCGGCGCCCGCATCGCCGAGGATCCCGGCGCCTTTGCCGTCAAGGCCAAGCGCCGCGGCGTTCTTTTCCCGGTCCTCGTGAACCTCGCCGCGGCCCTCATCGGCGCGGGCGGCCTGTTCGGCCTTTCCGTGCTTTCGCGCCAGAGGGAAACCGCGATCGTGGAGGGCGGCGGCGCCATCGCCTCGGCGGAAGGCAAGCTCATCCGCGAGATCCAGCGCGAGGCCAGCTCGCGCCTCGGCGAAAAGGACCGCGAGATCGCCGAAATCCAGGGTCGCCTCGCCTCCCTCGACAAGGAGCGCGGCGAGCTCGCCTCGAGCATCGAGGAGCGAGTGAAGGCCCGCGAGACCGAGCTCCGCGCCGCCCTGGACGCCGAACTCCAGCGCGAGCGCGCCCGACTCATCGCGGAAGGCCTCTCCGAGGCGACGATCCAGGAGCGCCTCAAAAAGTTCGAAGCCGAGAAGACCGCCGCCTTCCGCCGCGAACTGTCCGAATACCAAGCCAAGGCCGAGGCGGAAAAGGCCGCGGCCGAAGCCAACTACCAGAAGCTCCGCGACGAATACCAGAAAAACATTTCCGGCCTGGCCGAGGAGCGGCAACGCATCCAGGACGAATCCCGGAAGCGCGAGGAAACCTTGCGGGCCTCGCTCGAGGCTTCGCTCGCCGAAAAGACCGCCAGCCTCAGGGCCGCCGGCGCCGAAACGGAAGCCGGCCTGGCCGCGGCCAAGGCCGAGCTCGCCCGCATCGAGGACCAACGCAAGAAGGCCCAGGCCGCGGAGGAGCAGGTCGTCGGCCTCTACGGCAGCGTCCGGCAGGCCCTCCGCGACCGGCGCTTCGAGGATGCCGCCCTCAAGGCCGCGGCCCTGCGCTCCTATCTCGACGATCCGGCCATAGCCTCGCTTCCAAGCCTCCAATCCCGACGCGAGGCCGACCTCTTCGCGGCGGAGGCCCTGACCGCCCTCGCCAAGTCGGAGCTGGACCGCGCCAGCGCCGATTCGGCCCGACTCCTCCGCCAGGCCGAACTGCTCCAGGCCGCGCGCGAGGCGGCCCAGGCCGGCGAACGCGCCCTCAAGGCCGGCGACGGCGCCGAGGCCGAAAAGAAATACCGCGAGGCCCTGGAGAAGGTTCCCGACATCCTGGCCGCCCACGACTTCTTCCTGACGAGAAGCCGGGACGCCGAGGAACTTCGCCGCAGCCGCCTCGACGAGAATCTCGCCCTGGCCCAGGTCGCCTTCAAGTCCGGCGACTATCCCGTTGCCGCCGCCCGCTACCAGGAGGCGCTCGCCTACCTCCCGCTGGCGGAAACGAACCGGCAGGCCCTTGTCGCGCGGATCGCCGAAACCGGCGCCTTCGAGGCGGAAAAGACCCGCCGCGCCGCCGACACCAAGGCGGCCCGGGAGCCCTTCGCCGCCGCGCGCCGCGAACTCGCCGCCTCGCGCTGGCCCGAGGCCCTGGCGGGCTTTGTCGGCATTCTCGCCTCCTATCCCGCCGCGGAGCAGGCGCCCGAGGCGGCTCGCGGCGCGGAAGCGGCGCGAGCCGGCATCGCCCAGGCCTCGGCGGCAGCCTCCGCCTCCTCGGCGAACGAAGCCGCGGCCCTCAAGTCCGAGGCGGAACGCCTCGCCAAGGAACTCGCCGCGGAAACCTCCCGCCTTGCCGAAGAGACCCGGCGCGCGCGCTCGGAGGGTGAAGCGGCCCTGGCGAGCCTGGCAGCCGCCAAGGACACCCGCATCGCCGAGCTCGAAAAGCTCCTTGAAACCGCGCGCGCGGAAAGCGCCCGCGCCGAATCCGCCCGCGCCGCCGCGGCGGCCTCGCCCGGCACCGGCGCCAAGACCGGCCAGACTGGCACGGGAGCGCCGTCCGCCGACATCCAGAAGGAGATCGCCGATCTCAAGGCGGAGAACGAGCGGCTCACGGTGGCCGCGGCGCGCTACGACGCCATCATCTCCTCCTACAAGGACTACCTCGGCGCGGAGGATGCGGCCCTCGCCTCCGGCGGCGACGGCGCGATCGTGGAAGCCCGCGCCAAGCTCGACGCCTTCCTCTCCGGTTCCGCCGCCGGCGAGTCCCTGCCCGGCCTGCGCGAACGCATCGCCCGCTATGAGCGCGCCTTCCAGGAGGCCGGCCAACGCGAGGTGCTCTACAACGCGATGGATCTCGTGGAGAACGCCCTTCGCCAACGCGACGCCTCCTCCAGGACCCGTTACTTCCAGGACCTGGAAGCCCGCTACGCCGGCGACGCGACCATGCTCGAGTTCATCGGCGGCCTCAAGAAGGGCATCAAGTAGCGAAGCGCCCTTTCACGCTCGCCATCCGCGACCATCCCTCATACCAAAACCCGCCACCTTGCCGGTGGCGGGTCTGTTTCGGGAGCAAAGGGCGCGGACGCGCGCCGTTATGGCTGCGCGAGCTCCGCGAGACGGGCGGTGGGGAAGCGGAAGATGTCGGCCTGAAACTCGGTAAAGCCGTCGCCGCGGACCGCGATGCTGCGCGCGAAATAGCTGTACCAGGTTCCGCCGACCAGGAGTTCGTGTGAAAACCGAAGCGCGCCGGTCGGCAAGACAAACAGGGGAGCGCCAAGGGGATCGTAGACTTGCGTCGTCAGCATGTC
>DAINBW010000274.1:0-1618 GCA_036732745.1 Spirochaetales bacterium
CCGCGCTCGGGGCGAGGGGGCGCCGGCGCTCAGGTCTCGGCGTCGTGGGCGGCGAGCCACGCGGCGAGGGGACGCCGCCGGGTGGGCACCATGGAGGCGCAGGCCTCGAGCACTTCCACGCGCAAGGACGGGGCGAAGCCGAGAAGGAAGTCCTCCGCGGTCAGGGCGCCGGAAAAAAAGCGTTCCGAGGCTTTGACGCGTTCGATCCAGTCCGCGGGCTCGAGTCGGTGATAGAGGTACAGCGCCAGGGGCGAGTTCTTGAGATCGAAGGACGAGGCCTCCAGCCTGCCGTCCTTGAGAAGCCGATACACCGCGTGGCGCGTATGGAGCCAGGGCGGCGGCGGGCGTTCGGGCAGGTAGCTCATCAAGGTTTCCCGCGGGACGGCCTCGCCGTGCGGGGTTTCGGCGCCCTCGTGCCGCCGGTCGGGCACCTCGCCCATGAAGAGGGCCATGGGCGCGTCGCCGCCGGAAACGAGGGCCACCGATTCGAGGAGCCCCACGGCCAAAAGCTTGGAACGCAGGTAGGCGCGGCCGCAGGCCAGGTTGCGGCGGGCGGCCGCATCGAAGGCATCCAGTCCCCCGGCGCTCGGGACCCCGCGATAGGCGTGGAAGATGGCCGCCGGATCGAGGAAACGGAAAAAGGCCAGCATCTTTTGCAGGGCTTGGCGGTACTCGACGATGCTGAAGGCGCCGCGGCGGCGCAGGGGGGCATTGGACTCCGGCAGGAGCTTCCAGGTGTTCGACAGGAAGCGCGCGGGATCGTCCAGGCGGAAATCGCGGACATCGGCGTTGGCGAAGGCCACGGCGCGATGGATCATCGCCTGAAGGGCGGATCGGTCCAGGATGAGGCGTTCGCTTTCGGCGATGGAGGCGAGACGCCGCTCGAGCAGCTCCGCCATGGAGCGTCCCCCCTCGTCCGGGCCGCGGAAGGGCAGGCTGGCGGCTATGCACGCGGAGGCGGCGAGGAGCTCGGCCAAGGGAAAATGGTCGACCAGGAGGCGCAACATGACGAGGGTGCTCAGGAATTCGTTGAGGCCGCCGAGGGATTGAACGGCCCTTCCCGCCTCGAAACCGAAAAGGGCGCGGGCGACGCGGAAGGGAAGATCCTCCGACGAGACGGTGGCGCGGAGGAAGACCTGGCCTTCCCGGAGCTCGAGGTAGTCCTCAAGCAGGGATTCGATCTCGGGCGGCACGCCGTCGTCCACCTGGTAGTAGATGAGGTCGTGGAAAATCGCGGCGAGCACGAGCTCGGGATCGCGTTGCGGGCCCGAGCCTTCGTCGATGAAGCCGAAGACATGCTCGAGGGTGTGGAACTCCCGCGATTGGTAGGACATCACCCGGTGGACGAGGACGGCGATGCGTTCGAGGTCGCTACACTCGCAGGAGAGGCGTTTTTCGTCGGCGATGGCCATGAAGAGGCGGATGAGACGCTGGATCGAACCCTGCTCCATATGGACTCCACCGACTACTATGACGCATCCGCGGGCAGTTTGACAAATTCACCGGTCTTTTCCGGCGAAGGCGGTCGGATTACCGGGATGTAAGGAAGAAGTCGAGGAGTGTAAGGCTCGAATTATGGCGATGCGGGCGACCGCGAAGCTAGGATGTCGGCGGTTCG
>DAINBW010000274.1:1718-4725 GCA_036732745.1 Spirochaetales bacterium
CGTCGCGGCCGCGACACCTACCCGTCAATCGGAGGATCATCATGAGGATTCCAACAACATCGTGGATCTCGAGGGGCGTCGCGGCGCTCGCGCTCGTCCTTGCCGTCCAAGCGTCGCCGGATCGCGCGCGCGCCCATGCCCAGGAAGCGGCCGCCGCGGGAGACCAGGCGACCCTGTCCGGCGCGACGATCGTCTTCGATCCGGTCTGGGATTCGGCGGCGCTTGCGGGAGGCCTGGCCGCGGCGCTCGGCTCACGGGCCCTGCTCGCCGCGCCCGAAGCCTTCGCCGCGACGCCCGGCGGACTCGACCCGAAGGTCTTGCCGCCCCTCGACGCCCTGGCCTGTTTTCCCTTCGATTCCAGGCTCGATCTCCTGTCCTCCGGCCTCGCCGGAGCCGCCCTCGCCTATCCCGCCCTCTTCGCGCTCGGCGCGGAAACAGGTGAACTGGCGCCGGCGGCCGCGGCCTACGGAGAGGCCCTCCTTTGGACCTATGCCCTGAAGAACGGCATCAAGTACCTCTTCCCGAAGGCGCGGCCCTATGCCTACGGGGACGGGGCGCTCTCCGCCGAGCTGCTCGAGGAGGCCGGCGAATCCTTCCCGTCGGGGCACGCCGCCCTGGCCTTCTGCGCGGCCACGTCCTACGCCGTCCTGGCCCTCGAACTCCTCCCCGAAAGGCCGGAGACGCCCTGGCTTGTCGCCGGCGGCTACGCCCTCGCCTTCGGGGCGTCAAGCCTCAGGGTCCTCTCCGGCAACCACTTCATCGTGGACGCCGCGGCCGGCGCCGCCCTCGGCTCCGGCGTCGGCTATCTCGTCACCAGCCTTCACCTGCGCAAGTCGGCCGGATCGTCGGGAAGCGGCCTCCAGGCGCGGATGCTCGGCAACGGGCCGACGCTCGTCGTGAAGTTCGGCCTCTAGGCGAGCCGGCTCCGGGCCGCCTCACGCCTCGCCGCCCGCGGCCTTTTGCGGGGCGGAAAGGGCCGGCCGCGCGACCGTTCCGGCCACGACCTCCGCCTGGCCGCGGAGGGCCTCTATCTTGAAAAAGCCGATGGCGGCCTTGACGTTCTCCGCCTCCGCGGCGAGCTCCTCCGCCATGGAACTGAGCTCTTCGGCGGTGGCGGCGTTCTGCTGGATGACCTGGTCCAGCTGGAGCAGGGCTCCGTTGATCTGCTCGATGCCGGAGGTCTGTTCGCCGCTCGTCGCCGAGATCTCCTCGATGAGGGAGGAGGTGCGCTTGATGTCGGGGATCATGTCGAGGATGAGACGCTCGGCGTGGCCCGCCGTGTCCGCGCTCGTCGCGGCGAGTTGGGTGATTTCCGCCGCCGCCTCCTGGGAATGCTGGGCGAGCTTGCGGACCTCCGTCGCGACGACGGAAAAGCCCCTGCCGGCCTCGCCCGCACGCGCCGCCTCGATGGCGGCGTTGAGGGCGATGAGATTGGTCTGGCGGGCGATCTCCTCGATCACGCTGATCTTGGCCGCGATGGATTTCAGGGAATCCACCGCCGCGACCACCGCCTTGCCGCCCTCCTCCGCCTCGGAGGCCGTCTTGACGGCTATCTGGTTGGTCGTCCTGGCGTTTTCCGCGTTCTGCTTGACCGAAGCGGCCATCTCTTCCATCGAAGCCGAGAGTTCCTCGCTGGAGGCGGCCTGCTCGGTCGTGCCTTGGCTCAGGATCTGCGCGGTGGACGACAGCTCGGCGCTGCCGTCGGCGAGCGTGGAGACGGAGGTCTGGATGCCGGAAACGGTGCCCTTGAGCCGCTGGACCATCTCCTTGGAGGCGAGGAGAAGCCGGCCAATCTCGTCCCGGCGCTTGACGTCGAGGGCGGCGATGTCCTGGGCCAACTCGCCCTCGGCGAGCCTGACCATGCAGGTCATGGAGAGGGCGATCTGTCGCGTGAAGAAACCGCTGAAAACGAGGGAAACCGCCACCGCCGCGACAAGGGCGGCGAGAACCGTCGCGACGATGACCCGCGCGCCCCGCGCGGCGATCGCCTGGATCTTTTCGGGAGCGGCCATGAATTCGTCGATATAGGATCCGACGCCGACGATCCAGTCGCGGGCTTGGTGGTAACCGATCCTGACAACCTTGACCCTGGGCGCGGGATCCTCGGGGTTTTTCCAGGGGTAGCGGTCCTCGGCGATTTCGCCCGGCTTGAGGGCGAGGGCCTTCTTGACGATGGCCTGGATGAAGAACCGGCCGTCGGTGTCCTTGGCCTCCCAGATTACCTCGCCGTCCCGCTTGCCGTTCTGCGAAACCAGGTATTTCCCCTTCGAGTCAAGGACATAGACATAGCCGGTCTTGCCGACCTTGATCTTCTGGATCTCCGCCCGCACGCGGGCATCGTCGGCTGTCGGCCCGATGACGTCCACCATGCCGAGTACGCTCCCGAGGATATGGTCGAGGTCGGCATAGGCGAGGAGAAGGCTTTCCTCCTTGGCCGTCTCCGTCATCCTGAGGCTTTGCGACGTGACGACGGCCCAAAGGAGCAAGAGGGGAACGAGGGCGACGAGACAGAAGATGATCACGAGCGGCGTCTTGATGGACTTGAAACCCATGTGAACCTCGCTTTGCCGCCGCGAACCCGCATCGGAGGCGCGGGGCGAAGGGAACCTTATCTACAAGTCTATGCGGCTGGCTTGTCCCGCGCAAATGATCTGGGCGGCGGCAGGCGGTCGCTCAGCGGCGGTCCGGGGCCGGGGCTTGGGCTGGTGCCGGATCCGGCGCGAGGAACTCGAGGCGAACTCGTCCGCCCTCCCCCCGCAGGATCGCCACCGAGCCGCCAAGCTGCGCCATCGCCGCGGAGGCGAGGCGCAGGCCGAGTCCGTAGGAGGTTTCCGCATGAAAATCGGCGGGGAAGCCGATGCCGTCGATGGCGCTGTACGTCTGGGGCGACCCGGACGGCAAGCGCTACCGCGACAGCTACTTCGACATGTACCCCGGCGTCTGGCGCCACGGCGACTGGATCCGCATCACGAAGGACGGCGGCGCCGTCATTTACGGCCGCAGCGAC
>DAINBW010000275.1:0-4722 GCA_036732745.1 Spirochaetales bacterium
CACCCAATCGCCCCGGCCAAGGGAGCGCGCGGCCCGCTCGACCTCCGCGTCGGAGGCATCGGGGTTCGCATAACGTATGTTGTCCGCGACCGTTCCCGGAAAGAGGAAGGGATCCTGGGAGACGAGGCCGACCGCGCCGCGGACCGCGTCCAGGGACCAGGTGCGGATGTCGCGCCCGTCCAGGAGGAGGCTGCCGCCCTGGAACTCGTAGAAGCGCGCGAGGAGCTTCACGATGGAGGACTTGCCCGCCCCGGTGCGCCCGACGATGGCGAGCTTTTCCCCGGCCTCGATGCGGAGGTCGAAGCCGGCGAGGACCTCCTCCTTGGAGGAGTAGGCGAAGTCGAGGCCGCGGAACTCCACCTCGCCGCGGATCCGGTCGGGGCGGTGATCGCCCGTCTGGCGGAGGCGGGGCTCGCGGTCGATGAGGGAGAAGACGCGCTCGCTGGCGGCGAGGCCGTCCTGGAGCTGGCTCCAGAAGCTCGCGATGTTGAGCATTGGCCACCAAAAGAAGCCGACGCCCGCCATGAAGAGGTACCACTGCCCGAGCGAAAGCCCGCCGCCGCGCGTTAGGAGACCCGCCCTCCAGGCCACGAGGGCCGTGCCGAGGGCCGAGAAGAGGGAAACCGCGGGGAAGACCAATTGGAGGACGACGCCCCGCCGGAGGCCGAAGCGGTAGGCGCGGCGGTTGTCCTCCTTGAAGGCGGCCCAGAGGGCGCGCTCGCGGCGGAAGCCCTTGGCGACGCCGATGCCCGCCACCGACTCCTGGATGCGCGCGTTGACCTCGGCCGTGACGCGCTTGGCGTTCAGCGTGACGAAGCGGGCGAGCTTGCGGAAGGACAGGGCCACGGCCGCGGCCAGGGGCGCCATGGCGAGGACGAGGAGGGCCAGGCGCCATTCGAGCCAGGCGAGGTAGGCGAAGAACACGAGGACGAGGATGAGCTGGGAGAAGAAATCCACCACGAGGCCGACGATGTTGGCGAAGTCCTCGGTGTCCGTCGTGATGCGCGACACCACCTTGCCCGAGGACTCCTCGTCGTAGAAGGAGAGGTCGTGGGACACCGCCGCCCCGAAGGCGTCCCGCCGCAGGCGGAAGATCGTCTCGCCCACGATGCGGCCGGAAAGGTAGTAGCGCAGGTAGTTGAACAGCCACTCGATCCCGCCGAAGGCGATCACCGCGGCCGCGATGGCCAGGATGCGGCCGGTGGAGGGATCGGTCCGGACCGCGTCCAGGGACTTGGACACGACCACCTGGGCCAGGAAGTCGGCGAGGGAGGCCGCGGCCAGGACCGCGCCGACCGCGGCGATCCGGGCGCGGAAGGGCGCGAAGTAGGACGCGATGCGCGACAGCAGCTGGCGGTCCGAATATTTCCGGTCGTAGGCCTCGGATTCGAGGCCGTCCATGACGAAGCCCATGACTACCCCCTCGCGAAAAGCCGGCGGTAATCCTCGCTCTTGTCGAGGAGTTCCGCGTGGGTCCCCTGGGCGGCGATCTCGCCGCCGCGGAGGAGGATGATCCGGTCGGCCCAGCGGATCTGGGAGAGCCGGTGCGTGATGAGGAAGGTGGTGCGGCCCGCCTGGGCGCGGCGCATCGCCCGCTGGATCTCGTCCTCCGTCCGCGAATCCACCGCGGAGGTGGAATCGTCGAGGATGAGGATGCGCGGATCGACGAGGAAGGCGCGCGCGATGGCGATGCGCTGCTTCTGCCCGCCGGAGAGGGTGACGCCGCGCTCGCCGACCTCGGTGTCGTAGCCCTTCTCGAAGCCCAGGATGAAGTCGTGGGCCTGGGCCTCCCGCGCGGCCCGCTCGATCTCCTCCCGGGTCGCGCCCTCCTTGCCGAAGCCGATGTTCCAGGCGATCGAGCGCGAGTAGAGGAACACGTCCTGCTCGATGGTCGCGACCTGGCCCCGGAGGCTTTCGAGATTCCAGTCCCGCACGTCGACCCCGTCCACCAGGACCTGGCCCGAATCCGCGTCGAAGATGCGGTTGATGAGCCGCACCAGGCTCGTCTTGCCGGAGCCCGTGCGGCCGACGATGGCGACCGTCTGGCCGGGCTCCACCGCGAAGCCGACGCGGCGGAGGGTCGCGGGCGGCCCGCCCTCCCCTTCCGGCCCCTGGCCGCAGGCCTCCCGCCCGGCGGCGGCGAGCTCGCGCTCGGACTCCTCGAGGAGCTCCACGTCGTCGCCGCAGGCGATGTCCTTCTTGCCCGCGAAGGAGAAGGTCACGTCGCGGAATTCGACGCGGCCCTCGATCCTGGCGACGCGCCCGCCCGGATTCTCGTCGAGGTCGGTCTTGGCCTTGATGGTCTCCAGGACGCGCCCCGCCGCGGAGAGGCCCATCTGGAAGAGGTTGAAGGACCAGATGGAGATGAAGGTCGTGAAGCGGAAGGCGGAATAGAGCAACATGTAGGAGACGACGTTCCCGAGGCTGATGGCGCCCGCGCGCATGAGAAGGAGGGCGTGGAGGAAGCCGAGGCCCCAGCAGACCGCGTAGGCCAGGAGGGGCCAATAGCGGCCTTCGATGCGGGCGATGCGGACGTAGAGCTCGCGGAGCTTGCCCGCCCCTTCGAGGAAGCGGGCAGTCTCGCGGGGCTCGCCGAGGTTGGCCTTCACCGTCTCGATGCCCTCCAGGGCGTCGGCGAGGGAGGCGTTGAGCTCGCCGAAGGCGGCGCGTTGCCCGTCCGTGGCCGGGTTGAGGCGGCGGTTGTAGTCGAGCACCGTGAGGACGAGGAGGACGATGAAGATCGCCGGCACGAGGAGGAGCCGGAGGTCGATCGCCGCGATGAAGACGAGGGGCACGGCGGTGGTGAGGAGGCTGTCGAAGATGAGGGCGATGCCGGGACTGAACATGAGGTTGAGGAAATGGACGTCGTTGGTCGCCCTGGCCATGATGTCGCCCACCCTTTGGCGGGAATGGAAAGCCTGGCTCTTTCCGAGGAGGCGCGTGTAGAGCTCGGCCCTCGCGTCGCGCTCGATCTTCTGGGCCAGGAACTCGAAGGAGAAGTTGCGCCCCAGGCCGCCCAGGCCCTGGAGGATGCCCGCCCCCGCGATCACGAGGACCGAGGCCAAAAGCTCGCGGTCGGTCCAGCTTGGCGTGGAGAGCAGCCCGAAGGTCTTGCCGATCGCGTACTGCCAGCCCGAGTAGCCGATGTTGTTGAGAATGGCGAAGAGGGCGGCCAAGGCTGGCAGCCAGGGATAGCGGAGGAGGTGGGAGAGGATCCAGCGCTTGGGCCCGCGGAGGTCGTAGCGGACCTCCTCGCCCGAGCGGAATTCGGTGGTCGCGGCGGCGTTCATGAGACAAGTCTACCTGAAGGCCGGGCCGGGCGCCAGTCGCGCGGCGGAACGGCCATCCGCGCGCCGGGGCGGCCGTCGGACCGCCGGGCGGTGGATGGCCGGCCGGCGGACTCGCCTATCCGGTTTGCCAAAACCAGCCGGACAGCCTAGACTTTGGCCCAAAGAGGAATGCCTTGGAGACGAATCAAGCCGAGTTCCGGCCGAAGGTCCTGGTCGTCGACGACTTCAAGACCAATGTCGAATACCTGCGGGATTTCCTGGAGGCCGAGTACCAGGTCCTGAGCGCCTACGGCGGCGCGGAGGCGATCCAGACGGCCGTGGAGGAAAAGCCGGACATCGTCCTCCTGGACGTGATGATGCCGCGCATGGACGGCTACGAGGTCTGCCGGCGGTTCAAGGCGGACGACCGCCTCAAGGACATTCCCATCATCTTCGTGACCGCCCTCGGGGACGAGAAGGACGAGGCGAACGCCTTCGAGGCGGGGGGCTCCGATTTCCTCACGAAGCCCGTGAAGCGCGTCGTCGTCCTCAAGCGGATCCGGACCCAGCTCGAGCGCTCCGACCAGATGCGCCGCCTCGAGGCGGAGGTGCGCAAGCGCACCAAGGAGATCGAGGACACCCGGATGCGCGTCATCCAGTGCCTGGGCAAGGCCTCCGAATACCGGGACAACGAGACCGGCCACCACGTCATCCGCATGAGCAACTTCGCCGAGCGCATCGCCCTGGCCTACGGGCTGTCCGCGGAGGAGTCGAGGCTCTACCTCTTGGCCACGCCGATGCACGACGTGGGCAAGATCGGCATCAGGGATTCCATCCTCCTCAAGCCGGGCCGCCTCGACGAGGAGGAACTGAAGGAAATGCGCCGCCACTGCGAGATCGGGGAGCGGATCCTCGGCGAGACCGACTCCCCCCTCCTGGCGACGGCCGCCGTCTGCGCCAAGACCCACCACGAGCGCTGGGACGGGAAGGGTTATCCGCAGGGACTGGCGGGCGAGGCCATCCCCCTCGTCGGGCGCATCGCCGCGGTGGCCGACGTCTTCGACGCGCTCACGAGCAAGCGCCCCTACAAGGAGGCCTGGCCCATCGCCAGGGCCGCCGGCGAGGTCCGGAACGCCGCCGGCACGCAGTTCGATCCCACCGTGGTGGAGGCCTTCCAGAAGGCCCTGGAGGAGATCCTCGTGATCAGGGAGTCCTACCTTGAGGACTGAGGCCCGGCGCGACGCCGTGGCCGCCATGAGCCGGGAGGAGCTCGTGGAAGAGGTCTTGGCCGCCCGGTCGCGCCCGGAAGGCAGCGAAGCGCCCGAGCCGGTCTTTCTCCCGGCGATGGCCCACGAGCTCCGCACGCCGCTCAACGCCATCCTCGGCTTCACGGAGGTCCTCCTCCAGGGCCTTTCGGGTCCCCTCAACGAAACCCAGGTCCGCCAACTCGAAA
>DAINBW010000276.1:0-4718 GCA_036732745.1 Spirochaetales bacterium
TGTCGGGGAAGACGTAGCCTTCGAGGGAGGCGCCGGGCACGCCGAGCTCGGCGAGGAGGGCCGGATCGCGGGCCGCGGCGAGGAAGGCCGTCGCCGTCGCGACGCCGCCCTCCTCGAGCAGGGCGGCCGTCTCCGAAAGCGTCGCGCCCTCGGGGACGGTCAGCCTGGTCAAGGCCTGCCGCCCTTCGGCGATGGCGTCCAGGACCTCGCGGGTGCCCATGCCCGGTTCGAAGCGGTAGGTGCCCGCGTCGAGGCCGCCCTCCCGGCCCGAGACCTTGGCAAAGAGGCGGAAGGCGAGCGCGGAACGGATCACGCCGGAGGACTCGAGGCGGGACGCCAGCGAGCCGGCGCCCTCCCCCGCCTTCACCGTGAAGAGGAGGCCGTCCGCCGGCAGGCGGTCGCTCGGCCGAGCCGCCTGATACAGAAAAACGAGGCCCAAGGCGACACCGGCGACGAGCGCCAGCGCCAGGGCGGAGAGAAGGCCCGCGAGGAGGCCCGGTTTGCGTTTCATGTCGCTAGTTCCGTTTCGGGCCGTTGCCCGAGAGCCGCGAGTAGAGCGCCGCGGGGCGCTCCATCTCTTCAATTGAAAGCCGGTCATAGAGATAGCCGCGAAGCTCGGCCTCGAGGGCGTCGAGCTCGGGAGAGGAGGCGACCAGTCCGGCGGTATCGATCGGACAGGCATCGCCGACGGCCTCACGCCCGGCCCGGTCCGCAAGCGGCCGGCCCCTGCCCAAGGGGAAGGGCAGGTCCGGATCGCGGGTCGCCGCGCCGGGCGAGGCGGGCGCGCGGCGTCCCTCCAGGAGGAGGAAGAGGGCCAGGCACTCGCGCAGGCCCAGCGAGGGGGAAAAGGCGTCCACGGCCTAGACCTCGATCTCGAGGCCCTCGCGGGCGAGGATGACCTCGATGCCCCTCGTTTCGAGGTGCTGCATGTACCAGGCCGCGTTCTTGAGGATCGTGGCGACCTTGCGGTCGAGGTAGGCGGGTTCGTGGTGGAAGAGGACGAGGCGCTTGATGCCCCAGGTCGCGGCGAAGTCGGCCGCGAGGCTGAAGGAGGAATGGCCCCAGTTGAACTTCTCGATCGCCTCGCCCAGCGTGTACTGGGCGTCGATGACGAGGGCGTCGGCGGCCTCGAAGTAGGCCGCGTTGGCGGCGCTGCGCTGGAAATCGGCTTCCGTGAGCTCGGTATCGGTCGCGTAGATGACCTTGCGGCCCTTCTCCTCGATCTTGTAGCTGTAGCAGCCGCCCGGGTGGTTCATGAGCCGATGGGAGACGGAGACGCCGCCCTCCACGACCGGCTCGTCCTTCAACACGAAGAACCGCTTCGCGGCCGACATGGCCTCCATCGTGATCGGGAAGTACGGCGGCCGCATCTGGTCCTCGAGGATCTTGCGGAAATCCGGCACCGGACTGTAGAAGTCGATCTCGTTGAGATGGCCGTAGGCCGGCCCGAAGAAGGGCAAGCCCTGGATGTGGTCCCAATGAAAGTGCGAAAAGAAGACGCTGCAGCGGGTCGGGCGCTTCTGGGCCAGGATCTCGTTGCCGAGCTCGCGGATGCCGGTGCCGGCGTCGAAGATGAAGCGGCGGTCTTCCGCCGTCGCAACCTCTATGCAGGGCGTGTTGCCGCCGACGGTGGAAAAGAGGTAATCGGGCAGGGAGGCGAGGAAGATCTCCCGGGACTCCTGGCTTTCGATGTCGCGAGCGCCTATGCGCTCGACGACGGAGGAAATCTTGCTGCGCAACCGAGCCGGGGGAAGCGGACTCGGAAGGGAGCCCCTAACGCCCCAAAAGCGTATCCGCATCGAGCCTCTCCGGGTGCGCGGCTTCCGCGCGGCTTAACAAGATGGTGCCCGCGGCGCGGCGCCGCCAGAGGCATTCCTCGATATGTTCCTTGGAGCGGAGTTCGCCCTTGCCGATGCCCGGACAGTCCTTGCCCTCGGCCTCCCAATCCTCCTCGCTGTCGAGGAGGGATGCCCAGAAGGGAAAGGTGGAGCACTGGACGGGGCGCGCCTCGTAGGCCTCGCAGGCGCCGTTTTCGCCGAGGAGGACGCAATCGTAGTTCGGCTTTTCCGCGAGGCTGATCGCGAAGCCGAGCCCCGTGTCGACGAGGACGCAATACTTTTCGATGAAGGCGGCGAGATCCAGCCCGAAGCGGGCCAGAAGGCGGCGCAGGTCGTCCTTGGCCAGGAACACGTAACCCGGGCCCCCGCGGCAACAGGAGGAGCATCGCTGGCAGGAGAATCGCAGACCCTCGGCGTAAAAGGGTTCGTCCACGGAGCCTCCTTATATAAAACGAGAGCCCCTCTCGATCGAGAGGGGCTTCTTGGGGAGAGAAGGATTTGAACCTTCGAAGGCGTAAGCCAACAGATTTACAGTCTGCCCCCTTTGACCACTCGGGAATCTCCCCAGGGGAATCGAACCGCTTCTTGAACTCAGACCCGAGCCGTCTCCCGGAATCGAACCGGGGACCTCGAGATTACAAGTCACGCGCTCTGCCAACTGAGCTAAGACGGCGTCTCGACGACAGGAGGCACTATACAGAAAGCCCGAAAACGAGTCAATACGTTTTTTGTTTTTCGCCATTTTTCCGTCTTGGAACCCAAGGCTCACTGAAGGGGGGCGTAATAGCCGAGCTCCTCGCGGCCGCTCTTTTTATAGAGGTAGGCCTCCGCGGCCACGCCGAGATAGGCCCTACCGAAGCCCGGATCGGCCTTGGACTCGAAGGCGAGGCGATAGCGGCCGCTGGCCCCGCCGCGAAGCTCGGCGGCCAGGTCGCCGAGGCCGCGGGCCCGCGAGGCGGCGTAGAGCGCGCCGCCGGTTCGCTCGGCGAGATAGCGCAGGGCCGGCGAGGGGGCGCCCGCGCCGAGGATCACGCCGAAGAAGCGGATGCCGCTGTTCTCGAGCAGGGCGCCGAGTTCGGAGAGGGTCGTTCCGGCGAAGGAGGCCTCCTCGACGACGCCGGTGCCGACGTAGACGACCGCGTCCCGCGGTTCGGCGGGCAGGAGGCTCGTGGCGGCGAGACGGAGGCCGAGGTCGAAGCGACCCGGCTCGGAGGCCGGCGAAGCGAGGGCCCGCAGGAAGGCCGGGAGGTCGGGAGCGCCCGCCTTGAGCGGCAACTCGAGGGCGGGGCTTTTCCCCGCGCTGGCCAGGCCCAGGCTGGTGACGGACAGGCCGCCCGGCCCCGCCGAGAGCGCGGCCGCGAGATCGGCGAGGGCGGCTCTTGCGGCCTCCCGCTGCGAGGTCATGGCGGGCGAGCGCTCGGCGAGAATCACGGTCCTCTGGCTCTTGGTCAGGGTGCCCGTGCCGAGAAGCTCGAGCTTTTCCACCGGCACGAGCTTTTCCTCGATCTTGAGCACGGTCTTGCCGCCCTCGTCGCTCTTCGTGGACACCCTCGTCCTTTCGGCGAGATGGAAATTCGCGAGGCCGAGCCCCACGACGGGGGCGCCGGTCCGGTCCTTGACGCTGACGTCGACGAGGACGCGCGGAAAGGCGTCGGAGACGACGCGCTCGATCTCGAGCTCGTAGCCGGCGGCGAGCAGGGGCGCCTCGGTGAGCACGGAGACGGCCGAGGCGTCGAAATCCGCGGCCAGGAGGTTGCCGTTGTGGTCGGCGACCACGGAGACGATGCGCGCGTTCTTGTCGGGAGCCTGGTACAGGGGATTCAGGGTTTCCGTCGCGAGGTCGAAGGACAGGATCCGGTCGGTGTCGGCGACGAGGATGGCCGTACCGCCCTTCCAGGAAGCCAGCCCCTCGGGCGCGCGGAGCTCGCCCTCGGCGTGGGCGCCGAGGTAGTTCCCGCTCGGATCGAAGGCGTAGAGGGCGCGCCGGAAGGAATCCGCGACATAGATGGCGCCGCCCGCCGCCACGATGCCGGAGGGGCTCGCCAGCCCGGGAAAATCGCCTTCCTTGGCGCCGAAGGAAAGGATGAACCGGCCTTCGGGATCGAACTTCACGACGCGGGCGTTGCCGTAATCCCCGACGTAGATATAGCCGTCCGCGTCGCAGGCGACGGACTGGGGACCGAGGAGTTGGCCCTCGCCGCGGCCCTTGGCGCCGAAGACCGCGGGGGCGCCGAGGCTGTCGTCCGCGGGCAGCCGCGCCACGCGGTCGCCGTTGAACTCGGTGATGAACAGCGTGCCGTCGGGAAGGCTCGCCAGGCCGAAGGGCCGGTCGAGGCCGCGGAGGCCTCCCGTGACCCGCTCGCGGATCACGCCGTTCGGGTCGATGAGGAGGAGCTCGTTGGAGCCGTGGGCCGCCACGTAAAAGGAGCCGTCCCTGTTGGGCAAGAGGGCCGAGGGCCGGAGGAAGAATTGCTGCTTGCCTTTCTTCCCCTCGAAGCGGGCCGCCTCCACGTAGCGCGGCTCCCCCGAAATTCCGCCCGAACCGAAGCTCCGCGAGGCGCGCAAGGCCTCGATCTTGGCGCTGAGCTCGGGCGGGGCGTCGGGCCGGAGGGACAGGGGTTCCCAGGCGCGGAGCGCGGTCGCCTCGTAGCCCGCCTTGTAGTAGGCGCGCCCGAGCCAATAGCGGCAAAGGGCCGAATCGGGCGCGTAGGCGAGGGTTTTTTCGAAGAGGAGGAGGGCCTCGGCGTAGCGGCCGCGATGGTAGGCCTGGACGCCGAGCCTGAGCTGCTCGGCCGCGCCCGGGGAATCGAGGCCGCTCGGGAACTGGGCGAAGGCCGCGGGCGCGGCCGGGGCCAGCAGCGCCAGCGCGAGGAGGCCGCG
>DAINBW010000277.1:0-4696 GCA_036732745.1 Spirochaetales bacterium
AAACCTAAGGCCGGGTGTGGAAGCCGCCATTTATTTCCCCTTGAACACGGGCCGGCGTTTTTCGCCGCGGCCAGGAGTTCCAGGCAGAGGCTTGGTTCGCCTAGCGCGGCGGCGATTCCCGGGGACCTGGCGTCGAGGAGGATGGCGCCGGGGCCGGAGCGGAGGAGTTGTTCGGCGAAGACGGACTTTCCCGAGCGCGGCGGCCCGGAAACCAGGATGAGCCGATCGGTTTGGAGGGCTTCGCGGAGGGTGGCAAGAAGCCGTCGTTGGATCAACACGGTAATTTAAAAGTATAGTGTTTAAAATGCAGGAAATAAAGCCTGAATTCCGCGCCAGTGGAGATTTCCATTTTTCCGTCCTGTACTATACTCCTAGCTATCCAATGCAGGCTCGCAGGCTCGGGATGGACCGGGCTCCCGCCGGGCCCCTAGGAGCAGCAGCGTGAAACCAGGATCCGATTCCTTCGACGTCGCGATCGTCGGCGCGGGCGTCAGCGGGGCGAACATAGCCCGCCGCCTCTCCGCCTACGAGCTCGACGTGGTCCTCGTCGAAAAGGAGGCCGACGTCTCCTTCGGCACCTCCAAGGCCAACTCCGGCATCGTGCACGGCGGCTTCCACCACAACAAGAAATACCTGAAGGCCCGCCTGGAGCTCCAGGGCGCGATGATGTTCGACCGCCTCAAGGCCGAGCTCGACTTCCCCTTCGAGCGTTGCGGCATCGTCGTCGCGGCGATGCACGAGGACGAGATGCGGCCCATCGAGCAGCTCTACATGCAGGGCGTCGAGAACGGCGTCATCGGCATCGAGATGTGCTCCCGCGAGCGCATGCTCGAGCTCGAGCCCAAGCTCTCGGCGGATTGCGTGGGCGGCCTCTACGCCCCCGGCGGCGGCATCGTGGAGCCCTACCGCTTCGTCTTCTCCCTCGTGGAAAACGCCCAGAAGAACGGCGTCCGCCTGATGACCGGCTTCGCCGTGGAGTCGGCCAAGCGCGAGGGCGAGCGCTGGACCGTGAAGGCCGCCGACGGCCGCGTCGTCAAGGCGCGCTATGTCGTCAACGCCGCGGGCCTCTTCGCCGACGAGGTTTCCCGCGCCTTCGGCGCCGAGGACTTCACGATCCACGCCAGGAAGGGCGAGTACTACCTCCTGGACCGGATGACGAAGTGCAAGCCGGAGCGGGTCGTCTTCCCCGTGCCGACCTCCGTGTCCAAGGGCATGCTCGTCATCCCGACCGTCGAGGGCACGGTCCTCATCGGCCCGACCGCGACCGCCGTCCAGGACAAGACCGACCTCGCGACGACCCGCGAGGAGCTCGACACGATCCTGAAGAGCGCGCGCAACATGATACCCTCGGTTTCCGAGACCGACGTCATCACGAGTTTCGCCGGACTCCGTCCCTTCCTGGAGGAGGACTTCTACATCGAGCCCTCCAAGAAGGCCCCGGCCTTGATCCAGGTCGCGGGCATCCAGTCCCCCGGCCTGACGGCGAGCCCCGCCATCGGCGAGTACGTGAAGGACCTCCTCAAGAAGGAGGGCCTCAAGCTCGTGGAGAAGGCGGACTGGGATCCCTTCGTCCGCAAGGTGCCGCGCGCCAAGGACCTGTCCCCCTACGAGCTCGACGAGCTCGTGAAGAAGGATCCCGCCTACGGCGAGATCGTCTGCCGCTGCGAGCGCGTCACCGAGGCGGAGATCGTCGAGGCGATCCGCCGCGGCCACGTCACGCTGGACGGCATCAAGTACTTCACCCGCGCCCAGATGGGCCGTTGCCAGGGCGGGTTCTGCACCTACAAGATCCTGAAGATCATCATGCGCGAGACCGGCATGGGCTGGGACGAGATCACGAAGCGGGGCGAAGGCAGCTCCGTGTTGAGGGGCGAGCTATGAAAGAAATGCGCTTCGACGCCGCGGTGGTCGGCGGAGGCGCCGCCGGCATGGCGGCCGCCCTCGAGTTCGCCGCGCGGGGCCTCACCTGCGCCGTCATCGAGCGCGAGGAGCAGCTCGGCGGCATCCTCATGCAGTGCATCCACAACGGCTTCGGCCTCATCGAGTTCAACGAGGAGCTCTCGGGCCCCGAGTTCGCCGAGCGCTTCGAGGAGAAGGTCCGGAAGACGGCGATCACGCCCCTGTGCTCCACGACGGTGATCGAGATGGAGGTCGAGGGCGAGGAGAAGGTGCTGTCCTGCGTCTCCTCCGGGCTCGGCGTCATCCGCCTCCGCGCCAAGGCGGTGGTCCTGGCGATGGGCTGCCGCGAGCGCAACCGCGGCAACATCCGCATCCCCGGCTCCCGCCCCGCCGGCGTCTACACCGCCGGCCTCGCGCAGCGCCTCGTCAACATCGAGGGCTACGTGCCCGGCAAGGACGTCGTCATCATCGGCTCCGGCGACATCGGCCTCATCATGGCCCGCCGCATGAGCTGGGTCGGCTGCAAGGTCCACGCCGTCGTCGAGATCCTGCCCTATCCCTCCGGCCTCACGCGCAACATCGTGCAGTGCCTGAACGACTTCGGCATCCCGCTCTACCTTTCGCACCTCACGACCAACATCTACGGCAAGGACCGGGTGGAGGGCGTGGAGATCACGCCGATCGAGAACGGCGCCCTGATGCTCGAAAAGAGCTTCAAGATTCCCTGCGACACGGTGCTGCTCTCCGTCGGCCTCGTGCCGGAGAACGAGCTCTCCAAGAACATGGGCATCGAGATCAATCCGATGACCAACGGTCCCTACGTCGACGCGAGCCTCATGACCAACATCCCCGGCGTCTTCGCCTGCGGCAACGTCCTCCACGTCCACGACCTCGTCGACTTCGTCGTCGAGGAGGCGCGCCGCGCCGGCGCCTTCGCCGCGGACTGGCTGGCCGGCAAGCGCGGCGGCAAGGAAGTCCGGGTCAAGGCCGGCCCGAACGTCCGTTACGTGAGCCCCTCCAAGGTCACGCCCGCGCGCGACAACAAGCTCTACCTCCGCACACTGGTCGTGAAGAACGACGCCGTGCTCGAGGTGAAGCTCAACAACAAGATCGTCCGCCAGGTGAAGAAGAGCCACGTCCAGCCCTCGGAGATGATCACCCTGACCCTCGGCCAGGCCGAGCTCGAGGCCGCCGCCTCGGCGCCGGACTCGACGCTCGAGATCTCGATCCAGTAGGAGGAGCGCATGAGCCAGGAACTAATCTGCATCACCTGCCCCATGGGCTGCCACCTCACGGTCGAGAAGGTGGCCGACGGCGAGCTCTCCGTGAGCGGCAACCGCTGCCCCCGCGGCGTGGTCTACGCCCGCGAGGAGCTTTTCGCGCCCAAGCGCACCGTCACCGCGACGGCCCGGGCCGCGCGCGCCTGCTCGGGCGAGGCAGCCTGCGCCCCCTCCGGCGAGGCGCGCCTCGGCGGAGCGCCCCGCCGCGTGCCCGTGCGGAGCA
Organism: Spirochaetales bacterium; assembly: GCA_036732745.1. GTDB lineage: Bacteria > Spirochaetota > Spirochaetia > Treponematales > Rectinemataceae > JAEUJG01. The sequence continues at coordinate 3,403 of DAINBW010000277.1, forward strand.
CCGCCGCCTTCCCCAAGGAAAAGGTGCCCGCCCTCCTCGAGGCGATCTACGCCCTCGAGGTGGAGCTCCCCGTCGAGAGCGGCAAGGTCCTCCTCGCCGACGCCCTCGGGACGGGTATAGATGTGATAGCGACACGCGGCATCAAGTAGTCCGTCCCGAGGGCTCCCGGGGATCGCCGAAGGGCCTCGGCCCTTCGGTGTTTGGGGGCGCCCAGCGCCCGCGCGGACATTTTCGCAACCTTCCGGCCCGGGGCGTGTCTAGGAATTGCGCGGAAAGGACTGACGCCTTCCCGTGAGAACGAGAAGGGGGTTTTATGCAGCAACCGTCCGAAGCGGCCCAGGTGATCATCTCGGTGATTCCGATCGTCGGCATCGTCATGGGGAGCGTGGTCGTGTTCTTCTACCTGCTGTGGAACCACAAGGAGAAGCGCCTCATGATCGAGCGCGGGATCTACGAACCGCTTCGCCTCGATCTCGAAACCTTCTCCCTCCTCGCGGGGCTCCTCCTCGGCCTTGTCGGCCTGGTCCTCTCCGTGCTCTTCCTCGCGATGGACGGGATCGCCTACAGTCTCCTCGGCGGCCTCATTCCCCTCGCGCTTGGCGCCGGACTGCTCTGCTTCTACGGAATGAGGAGCCGTTTTTCCGCGAAATGAGCGATCGGCGAGCCGCCGGGCTCACCGACGACGAGATCATTGCTCTCGTCCTGGACGGCGACACCGAGGCCTTCTCCGAACTCGTGAGGAGGCACCGAGGACGGGTCTTGCGGCTCGGCCGGAGCTTCTTCCGCGACGAGGAGGAGGCCGCCGATTTCACGCAGGACGTCTTCGTGAAGGCCTATACGGCCTTGGCCGGCTTCAAGGGCCGGGCCAAGTTTTCGACCTGGCTGCTCCGCATCGCCTACAACACGGCGATCAACGCGAAGCAGCGCAGGAAGGAGACGCTCCGCCTGGATCCGGAGCTGGAGCTCGAGGGGGAGGGGGGCACGGACGAAGCCCACCTGCGCGAGGAGACCGCGAGGGCCGTCAGGCAGGCCATGGCGGAACTGCCCCCCAAGCAGGCCATCTGCATCGAGCTGTGCTTTTACTACGACTTGTCCTACGCGGAAATCGGCGAGATCACCGGTTTTCCGGTCAATACCATAAAATCGCACGTGTTCCGGGCCAAGAAGCTCCTCCGGGAGCGGCTCGGCGACGCGAAGGAGGCCGAATATGCGGTGTGAGCGCTTTCTCGATCGCTACGACCGGCTCGACGCCGGGGTGACTCCGGGCTACGCGCTCAGGCGGCACCTCGCCTCC
>DAINBW010000278.1:0-4695 GCA_036732745.1 Spirochaetales bacterium
GAGCTCCTCGGCGTGGCGGCGCCGGTGACGGGCTGCGCGGGCGACCAACAGGCGGCCCTCTTCGGCCACGCCTGCTACGAGCCGGGCATGGCCAAGAACACCTACGGCACGGGCTGCTTCACCCTGATGAACACGGGTTCCTTCCCGGTCGAGTCGAAGCACAACCTCCTGACGACGGTGGCCTGGGACCTGGGCAAGGGTTACACCTACGCGCTGGAGGGATCGGTCTTCATCGCGGGCGCCGTGATCCAGTGGCTCCGCGACCAGATGGGCCTCGTCGCCGACTCCGCGGAGAGCGAGCGCCTGGCCAAGTCGGTGGAGGACTCCGGCGAGGTCTTCCTCGTGCCGGCCTTTGTCGGCATGGGCGCGCCCTACTGGGATCCCGACGCGCGCGGCACGGTGGTCGGCATCACGCGCGGCACGACGAGGGCGCACTTCGTCAGGGCGGCCCTCGAATCGATCGCCTACCAGTCGCGCGACCTCCTCGTCGCGATGGAGAAGGACTTCGGGCGGCCGATCAGCTGCATCAAGGCGGACGGCGGCGCCTCCGCGAACAACTTCCTCATGCAGTTCCAGGCCGACGTCCTGGACCGCTCCGTGGTCCTGCCCGAGGTGGGGGAGATCACCGCCCTCGGCGCCGCCTATCTCGCGGGCCTGTCCACCGGCTACTGGGAGAACCTCGAGGAGGTCGAGCGGAACTGGCGGCGGAAGCGCGAGTACCTGCCGGAGATGGCCGCCGAAAAGCGCGGACGCCTGGTCGGCAGCTGGGAGAAGGCCGTCAAGGCGGCGCGGAGCTACAAGCCGGAGGATTGACGGGGCGGCCGCCGGCGCGCAGGGTATCGCGAGGCGGCGCGGCGGCCTGCCCGGAGGCGCGCCGGTTGTCGCGCGAAGGCTGCCTGCCCGGCCGCGCGGTCGCCCTCGCGCGGCGGGCCGCGGCGCGCTATACTCGCCCTCATGGACGACAAAACCAAGAAGGCCGCCATCGCGGCCGCGCGCCTCGAAATCACCGAACATCTCGTCTACGCCCGCCTGGCCGCGGGCTGCAAGGACGAGCACAACGCGGCCGTGCTCCGGCAGATCTCGGCCGAGGAGAAAAAGCACGCCGAGTACTGGGAGTCCAAGACGGGGGTCGAGGCCAAGCCCCTCCGCCTCCGGCTTTTCCGCGTCGTGCTGCTCGCGAAGCTCCTCGGCCTGACCTTCGTGCTCAAGCAGATGGAGCGGAACGAGGGCACTGCCTCCAGGCGCTACGCCGGGCTGTCCTCCGCCTTTCCCGAGACGGCCAGGCTTTCCGCGGAGGAGGGCGCCCACGAGAAGTCCCTCCTCGGCATGCTGGACGAGGAGCGGCTCCAGTATGTCGGCTCCGTGGTCCTGGGCCTGAACGACGCCCTCGTCGAGCTGACCGGCGCCCTGGCGGGCTTTACCCTCGCGTTGGCCGACACGAAGATCATCTCCCTCGCCGGCCTCGTGACGGGCATCTCCGCGGCCTTCTCCATGGCCGCCTCGGACTACCTCTCGTCGAAGGCGGAGAACGACCCGCGGGCCGCCAAGTCGGCGCTCTATACCGGCGTGGCCTACTTCTTCACCGTCATCCTCCTCATCCTGCCCTTCCTCCTCCTGACGACGAAGCTGGCGGCCTTGGCGATCACGCTCGCGACGGCCGTCCTCATCATCTTCTGCTTCAACTACTACATCTCGGTGGCGAAGGAGCTCGATTTCAAGCGGCGCTTCCTCGAAATGACCTTCATCAGCCTGGGCGTCGCCGCCTTCTCCTTCTTCATCGGCTTCATCCTGAAGGGCGTCCTCGGGGTGGACGCCTAAGGGGGCGATCATGACGAGAACGGAAAAAGCCGAGGCCTTGCACGCCTCCGGTTGCGCCTGTTCCCAGGCGGTTTTCGGCGCCTTCGCGGCGGAATACGGCGTGGATACCGGACTCGCCGTCCGCCTGTCCTCGGGGCTCGGCGCCGGCATCGGGCGCCTGCAGTTGACCTGCGGGGCGGTCAGCGGGGGCGTCCTGGCCCTCGGCCTCGCCCTCGGGAACGCGACGGGAGCCGAGCAGGACAAGAAAGAGGCCGCCTACGCGGCCGCGCGCGAGTTCGTCGCCGCCATCGAGGCGGAGTTCGGCGCCTCGGGTTGCCGCGAACTCCTTCTGGGCAACGATCTCCAGACAGCGGAGGGCAAGGAGCGCATCAAGGCGGCGGGACTCCAGCAGAAGGTCTGCGCCCCGATCATCCGCCGCTCCGTGGAGCTGGTCGAAGCGGCCTTGGCGGCGCGGGGCAGGCCATGAGCGAAGGCTACGAGCGCGAACGCGCCTTCCTCAAGGCCAATTGGGAGCGGGTCGAGGGAGACTGGCGGTCGGACCAGACCTTGGGCCTGCCGGCGCCGCCCCTCGAGGAGGGGCCGAAGGAGGGCGAACGGCTGTTCGCCCTGCCGGCTTCCGACGGCTTCGCGGAACGCGGCGGAAGCCTCCTGTCCCTGCTCCGCGCCAGGAAGAGCCGGCGGAAGTTCGCGGCCGGCCCCTTGAGCCTCGAGGAGCTCGCCTTTCTCTGCTGGGCGGCCGCCGGCATCAGGGCCAAGCGCAACGAGGTCGCCGCCTTCAGGACCTATCCCTCGGGCGGCTGTCGCCACCCCCTCGACCTTTTCGTCTTCGCGGCGCGGGTGGAGGGGCTGCCGGCGGGGCTCTACCGCTACCTGCCCGTGGAGCACGCGCTGGCCCTGGTCCGCGAGGGCGACGATTCGGCGGTCCTGGACGAGGCGCTGTTCGAGCAGTACTGGAAGGCCGCGGCCGTCTTTGTATGGGCGGCCGTGCCCTATCGGACCGAGTGGCGCTACGGGCCGGTTTCGCACAAGATCATCCTCCTCGACGCGGGGCACGCCTGCGAGAACCTCTACCTCGCCTCTGAGGCGATCGGCGCGGGCACCTGCGCCATCGGCGCCTACGACCAGGCCAAGCTCGACGCCTACCTCGGCTTGGACGGCAGGGATCGATTCGCGCTGTACGCCGCCCCGGTCGGGAGATCGCCCGGGGGCCGGGGCGAGGGCGGCGCGGATTAGGATGGGGCGCATGCGAACGATAGGCGTCATCGGCGGGATGAGCTGGGAGTCGACGGCCGAGTACTACCGCCTCCTCAACGAGGAGGTCGCCCGCCGTATGGGCGGCCTCTCCTCGGCGAGGGTCCTCCTCTCCTCCGTGGACTTCGCTCCCTACGCGGCGCGGATGGCCCGCGGCGAGTGGGACGCGATCGGGGAGGAGCTCGCGGGCGAGGCCCGCCGGCTCAAGGCGGCGGGGGCGGAAGGCATCCTCGTCGCGACCAACACGATGCACCGCTTCGCGGCCGAAATCGAATCCGCCTCGGGCCTGCCCCTTATCCACATCGCGGACGCCGCGGCCGCGGCAATCGGCGCCGCGGGGAAGCGGAAGGTCGGCCTCCTCGGGACGCGATATACGATGGAGGGCGACTTTTACCGCGGCCGCCTCCTCGGGCGGCACGGGATCGAAACCCTCGTGCCGGAGGAGGCGGATCGGATCGAGACGAACCGCCTCATCTTCGACGAGCTCTGCCGCGGCGTCTTCGAGCCCGCCTCCCGCGCCTGGCTCCTCGGCCTCGTCGAGCGGCTGGCCGCGGCGGGGGCGGAAGGCGTGGTCCTGGGCTGCACGGAGCTGCCCCTGGTCCTCAAGGAGGGCGACGCCTCGGTGCCGCTCTGGGACACGACGCGCCTCCATGCCCTGGCGGCGGTGGAGTTCATGCTCGGCGACGCTTGACGGAGGCCCGCCTCCCGCGCGACCCTAGGGGCGGAGGTACGCCATGAGCATCGCTCTCGATTCCGTCCGCCTGGCCATTCCCGCGGACTGCAACGTCGTGGTGGGCCAGTCTCACTTCATCAAGACCGTCGAGGACCTCGGCGAGATCATGGCCGGCTCCGTCCCGGGAGCGAAGTGGGGCCTGGCCTTCAACGAGGCCTCGGGACCCTGCCTGGTCCGCACCGAGGGCAACGATCCGAAGCTCGTGGAGGCCGCGGCGGCGATGGCGCTGGCCGTCGGCGCGGGACATACCTTCTATCTCGTCATCGGACCGGGCGCCTACCCGATCAACGTCCTGGACCGGATCAAGGCCTGCCCCGAGGTCTGCCGCGTGTTTTGCGCGACGGCCAATCCCGTGGAGGTCCTCGTCGCGCGGACCGCCCAGGGCGCCGGCGTCATGGGCGTCGTCGACGGCTCCTCGCCGAAGGGCGTGGAGGGCGAGGCGGAGAAGGCGGACCGCAAGGGCATGCTCCGGCGCTTTGGCTACAAGTTCTGCTGATGCTTCAAGCCGGCGGGCCCCGCCGCCGGGAGGAGGAGAGCGCATGAAGGACGGAAGGAACCGGGCCGACGTCAGGCCCGGCGCGAAGGTCGCCATCGTGCTCAAGGCCGACCAAGGCACGGGACGCCTGACCGAGGGCATCGTCCGCGACCTCCTGACGAACTCGGCGACGCATCCGCACGGTATCAAGGTGCGGCTCGAGTCGGGCGAGGTCGGCAGGGTGAAGATCGTCCACGACTGAGAGTTACGGGCTAGGTTTCAGTCACGAAGGCCAGGAGTTCCCGCGAGAATATCCCTTCCCGCCGGCGGTAGTCCTCCATCGAGTCGGGCTGCCGCTGGAGGAGCCGCGTGAGGAGCCGCTCGAAATCGGGGGGCAGGGTTTCGAGATCGAAGGCGT
>DAINBW010000279.1:0-4695 GCA_036732745.1 Spirochaetales bacterium
GCCGGCGCCGAGGAGAGGCCCGGCGACTTGATGCCCGCGACGTTGACGAAGCCCTTCACCCGGGATTCCTCGATGATGAAGTCCCCGGTGCTCGGCTCGGCCCTGACGCCCGCGAAGGTCGTGATGGTCGCCCCGTAGGGAATACCCGCGACGAGCCGGTCGGCCATTTCCCGCACGCGCGAGAGGCCGTCGGAGGTCGTTGCGGTCGCCTCGCGCCCGCCTTCCGGCAGGTCCTCCGCGTCCGGGCCGACGAGGATGTTGCCGTCTATCGTCGGCGTGACGAGGGTGCCCTTGCCGAGCTTGGAGGGGGCCGGGAAGACTATTGTCCGCACGAGGCCCTCGGCGCCCTTGTCGAGGAGGAAATACTGGCCGCGGCGCGGCTTCAGGCTGAACTCGCTCTCGCCGGCGGCCATCGCGTAGACCCGGTCGGCCGCGACGCCGGCGCAGTTCACCACGTACCGCGCCTCGATCGCCGCGCCGGGGGAGGAGACGAGGAAGCCCTCTCCCCGCCGCTCGATCGCCGTGACCTCGAAGTCGAGGCGGAGCTCGACGCCGTTTTCTATCGCGTTCTCCGCGCAGGCTATCGCCAGCTCCCATGGCACCGTGATGCCCGCCGAGGGTGCGTAGAGGGCCGCGACGACGCCGTCCTTGAGGCCGGGCTCCACCGCCCGCGCCTCGACGCCGCCCAGTATCGCGAGCCCGGGCACGCCGAGCTTCACGCCGTTTTCGAGGAGGCGCCGCAGGTGCCCGACCTCGGCGTCGTCGAAGGCGCAGACGAGGGAGCCCACGCGCCGGAAGGGCACCGCGAGGTCGCGGCACAGCGCGCCGTAGAGGCGGTTGCCCTCGACGTTCAGCTTGCCCATGAGGCTTCCGCGGTCCGCGTCGTAGCCCGCGTGGACTATGGCGCTGTTGGCCTTCGTGGCTCCCAGCGCCACGTCGCTCCCTTTCTCGAGGAGCGCCGTCTTGAGGTCGTAGCGCGAGAGTTCCCTCGCCAGGGACGCGCCGACCACGCCCGCCCCGATGATCGCAATATCGTACATCGCCTACTCCGCTCGTGTCGCCGGGCGCGCGCCGCGGTCCGCGGTCCGCGCGCCCGAAGCCCGGCGCCGCGCGGGCGCCGGGCCTGAAAGGGGCTTTCAGTCCTCGGTGGGTTCCCAGGACTTGGCGCGCTCGACCGCGCGCTTCCAGTGCTTGTACTGCTTCTCGCGCTTCTCGTGCGTGAACTCGGCGTTGAAGGCCTTGTCCTTCGCCCAGTTGGTGGCGATGTCGTCCTTGGACTTCCAGAAGCCGACCGCGAGTCCGGCGAGGTAGGCCGCGCCGAGGGCCGTCGTCTCGATGACGGAGGGGCGCTGGACCTCGACGCCGAGGATGTCGGACTGGAACTGCATGAGGAAGTCGTTCTTCGTGGCGCCGCCGTCGACCTTGAGGGCCGCGAGCTCGATGCCGGAGTCCTGCTGCATGGCCTCGAGGACGTCGCGGGTCTGGTAGGCGATGGACTCGAGCGTGGCGCGGATCAGGTGGTTGCGGTTGGCGCCGCGGGTGAGGCCGACGACCGTGCCGCGCGCGTACATGTCCCAGTGGGGGGCGCCGAGGCCGGCGAAGGCGGGGACCACGTAGACGCCGTTCGTGTCGGCGACCTTCCGGGCGTAGTACTCGCTGTCGGAGGCCTCGCCGATGAGCTTGAGCTCGTCGCGGAGCCACTGGACGGAGGCGCCGGCGATGAAGATCGAGCCCTCGAGGGCGTACTCGACCTTGCCGTCCAGGCCCCAGGCGATCGTCGTGAGGAGGCCGTTCTTGGAGGCGACCATCTTCTCTCCGGTGTTCATGAGCATGAAGCAGCCGGTGCCGTAGGTGTTCTTGGCCATGCCCTTGGCGAAGCAGGCCTGGCCGAAGAGGGCCGCCTGCTGGTCGCCCGCGATGCCCGCGATCGGGATCTTGGCGCCGCCGAAGGTGCCCTCGTCGGTGTGGCCGTAGACCTCGGAGGAGGGGCGCACCTGCGGGAGCATCGAGGCGGGGATGTTCATCTCCTTGAGGATCTTCTCGTCCCACTTGAGGGTCTTGATGTTGAAGAGCATCGTGCGCGACGCGTTCGAGTAGTCGGTGACGTGGACCTTGCCGCGGGTGAGGTTCCAGATGAGCCAGGTGTCGATGTTGCCGAAGAGGAGCTCGCCCTTCTCCGCCTTGGCGCGGGCGCCCTCGACGTTGTCGAGGATCCAGTTGACCTTGGTGCCGGAGAAATAGGCGTCCACGACGAGGCCGGTGTTCTCGCGGATGTAGCCCTCGAGGCCGCGGGCCTTGAGCTGGTCGCAGAAGCCGGCCGTGCGGCGGCACTGCCAGACGATGGCGTTGTACACGGGCTTGCCCGTGAGCTTGTCCCAGACGACCGTGGTCTCGCGCTGGTTGGTGATGCCGATCGCGGCGACTTCCTGCGGGTTCACGCCGGCGGTCTCGAGGACCTCGCGGGCCACGCCGGACTGGGTGCCCCAGATCTCCATCGGGTCGTGCTCGACCCAGCCGGCCTTGGGATAGATCTGCCGGAATTCCTTCTGCGCGGTCTTGACGATCTCGCCGGCGCGGTTGAAGAGGATGGCGCGGGAGCTCGTGGTGCCCTGGTCGAACGCGAGGATGTACTTCTTCTCCATGGTGGTTCTCCGTTGTCGGTAAAATGGCGGGCGGCGACGCGAAGGGGCCGCCCGCGTGATGGCGGGGCGCGGCGGCGCGCCGGGACCTCCGCGGTCCGGCCGCCGCCGCGGACGGGCTTCAGGCCGCGGCCTTCTTCTCGTCCTCGAGGGTGACGGCGGTCTCCTTGACGAAGACGGCCTGGTAGAGCGCGGTCGAGACGATGCAGGAGACGACCGGCACGAGGACGGGCGGGACCAGCCAGTACCAGCCCTCGAAGAGGCCCTGGGTGCCGGCGAGGGCGCCGAAGAGGCGGGGGGCCAGGTCGCGGGCGGGATTGAGGGAGTAGCCGCTCGGGCCGCCGAGGCAGAGGCCGATGACGAGGACGATGCCGCCGATCACGAAGGGGCCGGCCTTGGCGTAGGCCGCGTTCTTCTTCTCGCCGATCGCGAGGACGGACCACATGAGGATCATGGTGCCGAAGAACTCGGTGACGCTGGCCGTGAGGATGGAGTAGCTTCCGACGTTGTTGTGGGCGACGTCGTAGATGTTGCCCGCGCCGCTCGTCCAGACGTTCGGCATGCCCGCGGCCACGAGGCCGTCGCGATAGACGAAATAGACGGCCGCCGCGCCGAGGAAACCGCCGACGAAGGTGCCGAGGACGGTCGGGACGACCTTGGACCAGGGCATCGCGCCGCGGATCGCGTTGGCGATGGTGATGGCCGGGTTGTTGTCGGCGCCGACGATGAAGCCGGCCGCCACGACCGCGAAGGCCCAACCGAAGACGATGGTGTTCCAGTCATAGAAGCCCGCTCCGCCGCGGGGACCGAGAACGACGCTCGCGACGACGCCGTCGCCGAGGAGGATCAGGACGAAGGTAGCCAACACGGGAGCGAGGAATTCCTTGAGTTTCATCTTGCTCATCTCCATGTACACGAGTGTCCGCGCGGGCCGGCCTCCCAGGGTCGTCCTTTCGCGCGCGCCCGGCGACGCCGGGCCCTCGCCGCGCCTCGACCTGCCGCGGCGCCCCTGTCGGGACGCGGCGATGATCGGGCCGGCGCCATACCCCCTGCTTCCTCCTTGACTGGTCGCGGGCATGGCTGCGGAGACGAGAACCGACAACGGGATTGAAACATTCCCTGTTCGTTCGTAAAATATGGGTGGAAGTTCCCTGCGCCGTTTCGGTTCGTCGGCACCTTGCCGTATCGCGGATCGGACGTATGGGCGGGAAGGATCCGACGGACGGCGCGCATGTCCTGGCAGATACCGCGCCGTCCGTTTCTTTTGCTCTTCCTTGCCGTGCGCCGGCAACGCCGGCGTATTCCATTACCGATCCGTTTCCGGAAACTGGCAATCACTACAGTTGGTGGTTTTTCCTCACTCACCCGGGGGATGGCGAGGCATCCCCCGGGTGAGGGATGCCCCGGGGGGATGGTGGGCAAGTCATTGTAAGGAAGGGAAATGGGGCAAAGCCGTCACGCGGCCGTCACATTCGACCGGGGGAGGCCCCTTGGGTTCGATTGGGAAATCGCCTACGCCACCCGCACCGCGACGTTTCCGCGCTTGTGGCCGCCCTCAACGTGGCGGTGGGCCTCGGGCACTTCCGGCAGGGCGAAAACCCGGTCGATGACGGGCTTGAGGCTGCCCTCCGCGGCCAGGCGGGAGAGGACCTCCAGGTCCTCCTCGGACTCCTTGGTCGGCGCCTTCACGGTCAGGTAGGTTCCGCCGGGCTTGAGGGAGCCCGAGCAGCGGGAGCGCTTGAGCTTGCCCACGGCGTCGAAGACCGCGTCGTAGCGGAGGCCGTTCGCCGTGAAGTCCTCCTTGCCGTAGTCGATGACCCTGTCGGCCCCGAGGGAGCGGAGGAGCTCCTGGTTGGCCGCGCCCGCGACCGCCGTGACCGAGGCGCCGAGGAGCTTGGCGAGTTGCACGGCATAGCTGCCCACGGAGCCGGAGGCGCCGTGGACGAGGATGCTCATGCCCGGCCCGAGGGAGGCGCGCGCGAGGATCTGCCGCGCCGTCATGCCGCCGACCGGCAGGACCGCGGCCTCCTCGAAGGAGAGGGAGGCCGGTTTCAGG
>DAINBW010000280.1:0-4680 GCA_036732745.1 Spirochaetales bacterium
CGGCGTGAGCTGCCTGACGGCTCGGGTTGGCTCGAGGCGTATCCCGAGAAGGCCCTCCTTGACTGGCTCTACCGCTCCGGCTCGCTCCGCTCCGTGAGCGCCCTCGAGGAGCGGCTCTTCGAGGATCTCCGCCTCGATCCGGAGCTGTTCCGCGACCTGGATCGGGAGCGGCTCGCGGGCTATGCCGCGCTGATGCCCGGGGCGACCTTCCGCGTCCACCTCGCCAAGCTCCTCGGGAGGCTCCATGCATGACGCCATCCGCGCGATGATCGAGAAGCGCCGGCCCCAGGGCCAGGCGGACTGGGACCGCGCCCTCCGCGAAGTCCTCCAGGAGGCGGCCCTCGCCGGACTTTGGCGAACGGGCTTCTTCAACGGCGCCGCCTTCTACGGGGGCACGGCCCTCCGCCTCTTCCACGGCCTTGACCGCTTTTCCGAGGACCTCGATTTCACGCTCATCGAGCCCGACCCCGCTTGGAGGCTTGCGGAAGGCCTCGATTCCCTGCGCGCCGAGATCGAGTCCTTCGGCTTCGCGGTCGACATCGATTCGAAACACGAGGGCAAGATCGACTCGGCCTTCATCAAGGCGAACACGAAGATCCACCTCATCCGCATCGAGGCGCCTTTTGCGGTCGCCGGGTCCGCGGCCTCGAAGCGCCTCGTGAAGGTAAAGCTCGAGACGGACACTGATCCGCCCGCGGGCATCAAGACCGAGATGAAGACCCTCCTCGAGCCTTTTCCCATTTCCGTTCGCGTCGTGACGCCGCCCTGCCTCTTTGCCGGCAAGCTCCACGCCTGCCTCTGCCGCTCGTGGAAGTCGCGGGTGAAGGGGCGCGACTGGTACGATTTCCTCTTCTTCGTCGCCCGCGGCGTGCCGGTCGATGTCGCCCATCTCGAGGCGCGTCTCAGGCAGAGCGGACATTGGGAGGCGGGGAGGGCGCTTGGCGTGGAGGATGTCAAGCGGCTCCTTCTTGAGCGCATCGCGGCGGTGGATTGGAAGCAGGCGGTGGAGGATGCGCTGCCCTTTGTCCGCGATCCGCGGGCGATGGGGCTGTGGGGGACGGAACTTTTCCGCGAAACGGCCGCTAGGATTGTTGGGGCATGAAGAAAGAGAACAATTCCAGGTGAAACGCCCCGGGTTTGCCGGAGAGCCCCTCTGGTGAGTCGGGCTCCCGCGGCCGGACCGGGGCGCTTCACTGTTTCGTATGCTTGCCGCCCTTCCTTTGCGTTGCTTCGCTCTCATAGAGGGCGGCGACGGCATGGATTCTGCGCTTCATCTCGGCGCGCACGCGCGGCGGCTCCAGGCATTCGCAGTTGTCCCCCATGCCCAACAGCATGCCGTAGTGGTAGTCGTTCTCGATGAAGGGAAAGTCGACGATCCAATGCTCCTCGCCGTCCGGAGAAAAGTTGTCATAGGCGCAATAGTCGAGCACCCGTTCCATGACGGACTGGTGGATGCGGAGTTTGATCCTTGTTTGCAGGGTCGCAAGCGTCTCGGAAAATTCGAGCTGCGGCCTTGGGTGCTCCCGTGGGGTGAAGGTTTCCTTCTCCATGCGCGGGTTTGACATGCGGGACAGCTTGAACAGGCGAAAGTCGCGCCTTTGGCGGCAAAACCCTTGCCAATACCAATGACTGCCCTTGAGCACGAGCTGATAGGGCTCGGCCCTTCGCGCGCTTTTGTTGCCGTGCTGGTCAAGGTAGTCGAAGGAAAGCGTCTTGCTTTCCCGCAAGGCCGTCTTTATGAGTTCCAAATAGGCTTGCGCGTCCTTGTTGCCCATCCAGGGGCTCAAGTCTATGAGTATTTGGCTGGTCGTCAGCTCTATTTCGCGCGCCCGGTCGGCGGGGACAAAGCTCTTGACCTTGGCCAGGGCGTTGACGAGTTCGTCGCCGCGCATCATGCCGGAAAGGCTTGATAGCCCCATCAAGATCACGGAAAGGTCCGCGGTGGAAAACACCTTCTTGTCGATCTTGTAGTCCTGCATGATTTCAAAACCGCCGCCCACTCCCGGGATCGAGAGCACGGGAATGCCCGCCAGGTTGATGGCGTCCATGTCGCGGTAGATGGTGCGCGGCGACACTTCAAACCGATCCGCCAGCTCCTCCGCCCCGATGCGCTTTTGCTCGAGGAGGAGCATAATGATGCTGACAAGCCTGTCTACCTTCATCCGCTGGCCGCCTGCCTAAAAAATCTGTACGAAACTATAGATTGTTGCCATACTGTTGTCAACAATTGCCCTGTATGCTGGCCAGGTACTGCAAACAAACCGCCTACCGGGAGGAAGCGCTATGCGGAACAAAGCCTTGGTGATCATCGACATCCAGAACGACATAACCAAGAATTACAAGGGAATCATCGGCAACATCAACAAGGCCATCGATTGGGCGCTTGCGGCCGAGCTCCATGTCGTCTATATCCGGCACGAAAACCTGACGGACGGCACCAGGACCTTCAAGCCCAACACCCGCGGCTCCGAGCTGGCGCCGGACTTGAAGCGGGTTTCGGACAACGTCTTCACGAAATCCAAGGGGAACGCCCTGACCGCGGAAGGCTTTGCGGACTTTATCGGCAAGCACGAAATAGACGGGTTCTATATCACGGGCGCCGACGCCGTCGCCTGCGTGAAATCCACCTGCTTCAACCTGTGCAAGGAAGGATATGGCGTCACGGTCCTGTCGGATTGCGTCACGAGTTATGACAAGACCAAGATCGAGGAGATGCTGCGCTATTATGAAAGCAAGGGCGCCCGGATCGTCGGCGTGGATGAGGCGATGGCCGATCCCCGCTTCGGGGACTGAACCGGCTCCGCCTCCGAACTCGCGTTGCGGTCCCGCCCGGTTCATGGTATAGAGATTCCAACCATGATCGATGCCCACGTACATGTGGAGAGGGGCCCCTACACGGCCGACTGGATCCAGCGCTTTGTGGATCAGGCGCTCGCCGTCGGCCTTGATGAACTCTGTCTCCTCGAGCATTCGCACCGCTTTGTCGAGTTTTCGGAGCTCTACGAGCCGGTTCGGAACTTTGACCGGTATCAAGAGGACTGGTACGCGCGGAGGGCCGGAAAGCGGATCGGGGAGTACCTGGATCTCGTCGCCGAAATGCGGAAAAGGTCCTTCCCGATACGGCTGCGCTGGGGCCTCGAGGTTTGTTGGTTGCCCGGGGCGGCAAAGGTCCTCGAGTCGCTGGATGCGCGAAACAGTTTTGATTTCGTCACGGGCTCGATCCATTGGCTCGACGGTTGGGGCTTTGACCACAAAAAGGAGCGGTGGAACGGCCGCGACGTGAATGAGGTGTATCGACGCTACTTTGAGCTGGAGCTCGATCTCCTCCAAAGCGGCTTGTTCGACCATGTCGCCCATCCCGATTCGATAAAGTGCTTTGGCCACTATCCGGAGTATGATCTTGAACCGACCTATGCGCGCGTGGCGGAGGCGGCCATGGCGGCGAAGGTTGCGTTCGAGCAAAGCTGCGGCTTGCGGAACAACTACGCTCACGAAACGCTGGGACTTGATCGGAACTTCCTCGCCGCGCTTCGTGCCCGCGGGGTGCCCCTGCTGACCGCCTCCGACGCCCATCGGCCGGAGGATGTCGGGAAGAACTTGAAAGAGGCGGCCGCACTGCTTGCGGCCGACGCCGAAACCCCGCCTTGCCGGGCGGCCACCCGGTCGTCTACCTGATGCCGCCTCTCCGGGCGCGAAGGGCGCGCCGGTTCCGGCCCCCCGGCGTGGAAGAGGTTGTCGTACGTCGCGGGGCTAAAGGACCGGCTGACGGCGTAAGGAGAGAACAAATGAAATCGAAGGCTTTGTGCGTTCTATTGGCGCTCTGCGCGACGGGCCTATCCGCCCTTTCCGCTGAAGAGGATCGGCTCGACGCCGAGCGAAAATACTACGAAAGCAAGCTGGCCGGGATGGAGGCCGTGCTCGGGCCGATGCACGAGTTTGTCGGGCACGCGGTCATTCCCTTCGACGTAGGCGGCGCCGTCGACATGTACTATTTCCCGCAGGAACGGGGCACGGCCTTGGCCACGATGGAGCTCCTGCGGCTGGAGGGCGATATCCCGATGCGGGGCAAGCTCGGGACCTATGAACTTGTCGCCTTTACGAAGGAGAAGATCGGGACGCCGGACTTCGCCAAGATCGAGCGCGCCCTGTGCGGGATCTTCACCGTCCTCGGCAACTACTCGGCGGGCGCGGTCCTGAACCCCTTGGAAACCTGCGAGATTCCCGACGGGGAGGGGAAGCGTTGCTTGGTGTTCGACGAATACCCGAGCGGGGGCAAGCTCGACTCGGGCGGCCGTCGCCATGGCCTCTTGCTCGTCATCCAGGTGCATGAGGACGAGATGGCCTTCGCGATGAAGTACGGCACCAAGGCCTTGCTCCGCAGGCTGCGGGACAGGGGCTGTTATCCCTTTTCCGACCTTGACCGGAAAAGCGTGGTGTCGGGGAGGTAGGCCGCGGCGATGTGGCGACAGGTCGCCGCGGGTCTGGCGGTCGTGCGGCGCGGATCCATGCGCGACGCGTCGGCGCGCTTTTATTGCCGGCGCTGGTTCTGGATAATGGGGAGGATTAATGAAAAAGCTGTTCCTCGCGCTCGTCGCCTCGGTCTGTCTTCTTTCCTGCGCCCCAGTGGCGAAAGTGGTGTTCAAGGAAGCGGTAGGTTTTCTTGGCGGAAAAGCGGGGCAG